>PBOG01000139.1 GCA_002724245.1 Planctomycetaceae bacterium | reverse complement strand
TTGCCCCGTTTATAGAGCGTCTCGTTGCCCACGGTACGAACCGTGTTCACCGTCACAATCTCATCCGAGTCAATGTCGCGAATCGCCAGACCTGCGCCCAAACCACCGGCGGCTCCCACGGCAGTCGCCGCGGCAGAAGCTTGCGGCCGCGGCGCGTCCCGCAGCGTCTGTTTGACTGCACGCTGTGAAAACGCGGCCTTACCCGCGCTCTCCTCGAGACGTTCGATACGGTTGCGTGCCCGCCGCAGGCCACTTTCGGCATCTGCCAGATCCGCGTTTCCCTGATCATCTGCCAGGAAGGAGGTGTAAGGTGTCAAAATCCCATGTTTCGTCGACAACGCCACAAGCTCTGCGACCAGTTCCTCGTTCTGTCCGTTCAAATCCAGATCATCGATGAGCTCACCGATCCGCCTGACCGCCCACAGCTTCTCGACAAACGCAAAACTCTGGTCAGGGCTATGTGCGACGAAGTCCGCCGGAAAGTCAAAACGCTGCTGCATTTCTCCGATGTTACCAGCAATCACGATCTTGGCCCGCCCGGCAGTTCGATAGCGCCCGACCATCACCAGCTGCTGCCCAGCGAACAGATCATATACCTGTTTCGGATAACGGCGATTCACTGACTCGTCTGACCGCATTCGTTGACCCTCGATGTCAACATTCACTGTCATGCCCGTCATCACCGGCGCACTGATCCGCCCGTACAATCGGCTGACATGTGCTTCGATATCCTCGTCAGGTCGCACGTATCCGGATTGGCCTCGATTGTCCCGAGACAACCGGTCCAGTAGACGGCTGTTCACATCGTAACCGACACCAAAACTGATCAAACGGGCGCCCACGCGATTCGCGGTCTTGGCCTGCTGGGCGATCTTGATCGGATTCTTCTCGCCCACCGTTGGTAGACCGTCGGTCAGGAACAACACAAACGATGGTCGCTGCGGTACGCTTAGCATGCCTAACGCCGATTGTAGCGCCGCGTCGATATTTGTACTTCCTCCGGCGTAAATTCCCTCAACGAATCCTAATGCCTGTTTGCGTGTGCCCTCATCAAATCGCTGCAACTCGGGCCGAAAGACCTCCACACTGGAATCGTAGACAACGATGTTGAACAGATCTCCGGCCCGCAGATTGTTGAGTACAAACCGCAAGGCCTCTTTGGCCTGATCTATTTTTTTGCCTGCCATGCTGCCGCTCCGATCAACGACGAGCACCACTGTCTTCGGCTGCTGATCTTCGTCAGCGGCTTTTACCTCAGGACTGGCAAGCAAGAGAAAGTAGCCGTCGTTTGACTCGTCTGGCCGATAGGACAACAGACTGGCCCCCAACTTCTCCTGGGCGGTATCGAAAAACAATCGAAAATCCCCAGCAGGAATCTGTTTCTGCGCCGTGAACTGGACTACCGCATGCCGCTCATCGGGGCGTTTTATTTCCACCGAATGCGTTGAACTATAGACACTCTTGACGGGCCAGCGGCTTTCGATGGCAACCCGGAAACGGATCGTCTCGACAGGGTGTGAAGTGTATTTGGCCGCCGCCAACGGGTACAAAAAATCTGTGACCTGGCCGTGCTTGGGAAGTAGCTGCGTAAAACGCAGGGTCACTTTGCGTTCGGCACCAGGTGGCACCGGAAACACACTGGTCTTGAACATGCCAGCGCCCATCCACTCCAGCAGCGCGGGATCCTGGTTTCGACGGATGTAGCCTTCATAGATCGCCCGTGCTTTTTCTGCCGGTAATAGCTTCGCTTCGTGTTCCACACCATCCACCAGTAATGTCAGTCGATCGATGGCCCCGTCGTAAGGCAGAGGAAACACAAAACACGTCTCCATCACCTGCCTCCCGGTATTGACGAAAGACTGCGACACTTGCACCTCCGCCACCTGGTCGCGCAGACGTGCGTCAATGGTCAGCGTTTTGATCCGATAAGAGAGCGCAGGTGGCGAGGGCACAGGCCGCGCAGGAATCGGTCGCGGCAAGCGGAAACGATCGCTATCCACCAGCAGGAACCCCTGTCCCAGGCCAGGCTCTGCCCCCGCCAGCGCCAACATCAAACTGCCGCACAAGAGTATCCGTTGCATTGTCCTGTCTCCGATTTTGTGCACACTCTGCCTGCCCTGCTGAGGTAGACGTCAGCGACCGTCTAAAAGTTCCGCAACCCAACCGTTTTTTTTTGGGGGGGGGAGGGCAGGCCACCAATTGATCCGTCAGGACGTCAAAAGGTGCACGAAGCAGGTCACAACAAGCGGGTCATAACACAGTGACCTCACAGCACTCAACCTGGCACCGCTGCGATTCAAGCAAGGTGCGATACCACGCTTCTGCAGCGTCCGCCTGGCCAGAGAGAGAAACCGCGCTCCAGAACAACGACAGGGTCTGCCATGTCATAGGTGAGGTCTTGGTGCGCTCTGCATCTTTGACTGCATTGGCACACGGTCCCAGGGCATCGTGCAAACACCAGAGCCCGCCAACATCGATGATTTGTCCGGAAAGATTGAAGACATATGACGCGAATTGGGGCGCCACCGCGACTCGTAGTGGGAGTTCAACGCGATCCAGATCGACCACACTCATCGGCAATCCACTATGCAAGGAAACCACGTTACAGACATCGACTGCCAAATTGATGGAAGACAGTCTGTCGGTGCTGGCTGCAGTGCGTAAATACTCCGATGCCGGTTTGTTACGACCAGCCGGCTTGAACCCCCCAGCACGCAACAGGTCACGAACGCACGCGCGTATCTGATCCGAGGATTGCAACGGAGCCGCCACATCCAGAGAGAGTAAAGAGGTCACGTCGGGCGCTGGACCCAAGTCGCCCAATTTGTCAGGAAAACGCGTAATGATTCCGCGCAGATCCAACTGGGCGTCGGGTTCGACGGTCAACATCGACGACTCCGAAAGACATGGTGGCCAAAGCCGCCCAACAGTGGGGTGGCAGTCCGCACTCCGAAGAGGGAAAATGAGGAAGTCAGCCTCGCGTTCGGTGTAACCAGTCGCCCATTCTATCGAGAGACGGCGACTGAAATAAGCACAAAGACGTCTCACTTCCTCTCCACTCGTCACAGAAACGGTGGCCCATGCAGCCGAGAGCTTCCTGGTTTGTCATTCCGTTGGTGGTTCTGGGCACCATCAGTCGCGCCGATGAAAAAGCGGATTTTTTTGAGCAGCGCATTCGTCCGCTCCTCACTGCACATTGCTACGCTTGCCACGGCCCTGATCAGGCAATGGGCAAACTCCGACTCGACACCCGTGTGGGCTGGCAACGTGGCGGCGATAGCGGTCCAGCGATCGTACCAGGCGATCCGGCCTCCAGCCTGCTGATCAAGGCAGTGCAGTACCGGGATCCCCAACTCAAGATGCCCCCACCGGACGAAGCTGATCCGTTATCACCTCGCCAAATCGCCGATCTGGTTCACTGGATTCGTGAGGGCGCCGTCGACACCAGAACAGGGAAGCCCCTTCCATCCGGGCCGACTGGTAAGGAGCACTGGGCTTTTCAGCCTCTCACGCAACAGCAGGTACCCGCCGGCAGCCATCCTGTCGACGCACTCATCGATCCGTTGCTCGCGCAGAGGTCCTTTGTGCCAGCTCCGCGTGCAGACCGGCAAACTCTCATCCGGCGCATGACCTACGATCTGCTAGGCCTGCCTCCCACGGCAGAACAACGTGCCACAGCCTTGGCCGACCTTCCCGGCCTGATCGACGCGCTGCTCGCCTCACCGCATTACGGGGAACGCTGGGCGCGACACTGGCTCGATGTGGCACGTTACGCCGATGCCAAAGACGGCGTATTGATGTACGGAGATGCCCGAATCCGACCGTTTGCGTACACCTACCGTGATTATGTAATCCGCGCATTTAACGACGACAAACCGTTCAACGTGTTCATCCAAGAACAAATCGCCGCCGACCAGCTGGACCTGGCGGCGCAGGATCCAGCACTGGCCGCGATGGGCTTCCTGACGCTCGGCCGCATGTTTGACAACAATCGACACGACGTCATCGACGACCAGATCGATACGATCACCCGCGGCTTGCTTGGTCTGACGGTCAGTTGCGCGCGCTGTCATGACCACAAATTCGACCCGATCCCCACGGCAGACTACTATTCGCTCTACGGTATCCTGGCCAGCAGTATCGAGCCCTATGACCGACCACGCATTGGTCCTGTCTCCGAGGCGGGCAAGCAGTACGAACAGGAGCTCGGTGACAAACTACAGGAAGTCTTTGCCCGGCGCCAAAAACACTATGAGGAGACGCTGGCGACCGCGCGGGACCGCACTCCCGACTATCTTGTTCAAGTGGCCACCACAGACCCGGACATTTCAGAAACTTCAATCTTTTTCCTGTCCCTGCTACCGGAACAACTGCGGCCGCAGATCACCTACCGATGGCGCCAACTCATCGCCCGACGAGCCCATCCCCAGGACCCGATTTTCGGACCTTGGGCCGATCTCATGGAAAATCCTGAGCTCCAAGTAAAACGCTGGCAAGAGCGCAAAGTCGATCCCCGCGTCATCATGGCCCTGGTCGCTGCGCAACCCCAGAACCGCGCTGACGTTGCCCGCACCTACGGAACGCTACTGCGTGACATCTGGGCTGGCGAACGGAAGGTTCAAAGTGCACTCCAGGACGTCGCAGGCCAATTAGCGGCACTCTCCGCCAAGAGGGTAAATCTCGCCGACGTGGTCGGCGGCGGAATCGGCCACCAAACCGACACGCGGGGGCAAAGTATCGATCCCGTTACCGGGGAGATCACCACTCGGACTGCCGGTTTTGTTGAAATCACAGAACACGACACGCTTATTCCGGTGCCCGCTAGCGCCGCCGTCGATGGAGTCTTTATCCCCAAGAGCGGCAGTACGGTGATCAGTTCAACCGGCCTGAAAATCAGCGACCTGCCCAAGACCGGAGGACAAACCTGGGACTACTTCCGCTACGGTCCGAGTGGTGGAGCCACTGTCAATACGATCGATGGGGTCGATTACAGCAAGACTCCCAACTCAGTACTCGCTCTACACGCCAATAAAGGAATCACGTTTGACCTGAACGTGCTCCGCACCACGTTCGGTTTCCAGGAAGCTGCCTTTCAAGCCGTCTTCGGCCATGGTGGTGCGAAAGGCCAGAGCACTGTCGATTTCTTTATTTATCTGGATGGGAAACGTGTTCTTCAACGGGAGCAATTTGCCGCGCAACAAAAAGGGCTTGCGATCGACCTTCCCTTACCGGCCCGCGCACGCTTCCTGACCCTCATCGTCACCGAGGGAGGGCAAGGCTTGAGCCACGATCAGGCCATCCTAGGAAACCCGCGCATTGCGATTGCCAACCGTACTGCAAAAGACAAACAGCACACAGCGCGACTGGCCGACCTGCAACAGCAGCAACAAGAACTTCAGGATCAACTCGCTGCCCGTGCAGCGCTTGCCGAAGATCGACTAGGGGCGTTGTTACTCTCGGAACAAAGCCCCGTCTGGTTCCCGATCGACCAGACCTACCATCACCTTTCACGCACTGAAAAGGACGCCTTCCGCGGCCTGGTCAATCAAATCGACAACATTTCTGTCAAGCACAAGGCAGCCGCCGACCGCGCGATGGTAATGGTCGATGACGCGCCACTGTACGATCCCGTTATCTTTCAACGCGGCGATCCTGCACAGCGTGGAAATCCCGTCCCCCGTCAATTTCTGCAGGTCGTATCACCTTCCAAACGAACGCCATTTACCCGGGGGAGCGGCCGTCTCGAACTGGCCAACGCGATTGCCTCTGACCAGAATCCACTGACTGCCAGAGTCTGGGCCAACCGAGTCTGGATGCATCATTTCGGTGAGCCACTGGTCGACAATCCGAGTGACTTTGGACTGCGTACAACACGTCCTGTTCAGTACCAACTGCTGGATTATCTGGCCCACTCGCTGATCAAATCTGGTTGGAGAACGAAAGCACTGCATCGGTTGATCATGACCTCCCAGGCATACCAGCGGACGTCTGACCTGGGACAACATAAACGTCTGCAATTCCAAGCAACCAAGGACCCGGAAAATCAATATCTCTGGCGGGCGCATCGCAGGCGTCTCGACTTGGAACAGATGCGAGACACGCTGCTACTGCTTTCCGGTCAACTCAACCAGGAGATGTATGGGCGCCCTGGCGCGATCGACAACTTGGACTATCGACGCAGGACGATCTATACCTTTGTGGAACGGCAAAACGTGCCCAGCGTTGTCAAGAATTTCGACGCGGCCAACCCCGACAGTTCGACTGCACGGCGCGTGACCACAACGGTTCCCCAGCAGGCCCTGTTCGCGATGAATGCGCCTTTTGTCACCCAAGCCGCCCAGGCGATTGCCAAACGCACCGGTGGCAGCGATCCGACTGAACAGATTCGCCAGCTCTACACGATTATTCTTGGTAGAACCCCTTCCTCTGACGAGCTGAACCTGGGCCTGGCATTCATCAAGAACGCACCCTGGGAACAGTACGCACACACCCTCTTGATGACCAACGAAGCCATCTTCATCGACTGACACCTGCCATGCATACACGACAACGGACAACGAGACGCGAAGCACTTCGCCAGATGGGGACGGGCCTGGGAATGGTAGCACTTCCCGGGCTGCTGAATGCAGCCACCAATCCGCTGGCCACGCGCACGCCACATTTCCGACCGCGGGCCAAACAGATCATCCACATCTATCTCAATGGCGGACCTTCGCAAGTCGATACCTGGGATCCCAAACCGGAACTGACACGCCGGGCAGGGCACCGTCTGCCCGCTGGAAATCTGACAACGGAGCGGGAAACCGGCGTGGCACTCGCTTCACCGTTCAAGTTTCACCAGCATGGAGAAAGCGGGCTCTGGTGCAGTACGGTTTTCCAGAAAACCGCCGCGCAACATGCAGACAAAATCTGCGTTGTGCGGTCCATGTACGCCAACACACCGAATCACGAACAGAGTATGCGGCTGATGAATACGGGCGATGAAAGACTCTCGCGTCCGAGTTATGGCTCCTGGCTACTGTACGGATTGGGAACAGAAAACCAGAATCTGCCGGGATTCGTCACACTCTGTCCAGGCCTGCCCGTGGCCGACTCTTCCAACTGGCGTTCCGCGTTTCTTCCAGGCATCTACCAGGGAACCTATCTGGATACACGGAAGACCAAGGTCAACGAGTTAATTTCCAACATCCGCAATGCTACCCTGACCCATCCAGAGCAACGTCGACAACTGGACCTGCTGGCCACACTGAATCGCAAACATCAGCAGCAACGGTCTGAAGACCCAAACCTGGAGGCCCGTATCCAGTCCTTCGAACTCGCCTTCCGCATGCAGATGGAGGCCACCGACGCGCTTGATATTTCTCGTGAGACCCAGGCAACCCAGGACCTTTACGGGGCGGACAAGGTACACGGTCGCCAGCTGTTGATTGCCCGTCGACTCGTGGAACGGGGCGTGCGAGTCGTACAGTGTTACCATGGCGATGTCCAACCCTGGGACTCCCATACCGACATTGCAGGTGGACACACCAAATTGGGCCTCGAGGCGGATGGCCCCATCGCCGCCTTGATCCAGGACCTCAATCAACGTGGCCTGTTGGACGAAACGCTCATCGTCTGTGGCGGCGAGTTTGGACGTACACCCGCTGTGGAAATTCCGATCGGCTCAACCGCACCACCGACCGGCCGCGATCACAATCACCACGGGTTCAGCGTCTGGATGGCCGGTGGTGGGGTACGGGGTGGCACCGCCTATGGAAGCACCGACGAGTTCGGCTACCAGGCAGTCGAAAACCGTGTCCACGTACACGACCTGCATGCCACTATGATGCACTTGATGGGGTTCGACCACGAACAGCTTACCTACCGCCACGCCGGACGCGACTTCCGGCTGACCGATGTCCACGGCACGGTCATCGACGATCTGATCGCCTGATCAACGGACGGGCCCCCGCTGCTGTCCAGCGTCCTATTCCAACGACGCAACACGTCTCACCGATAGGCCACGTGCAACTCCACTTTCTCAATCCGCACCGGCTCTGCGTCAGCTTCAGCCGGCCGCGCGTGTCGCACGCTAACCAGATTTTTTCCAACCGCGAATAAACCTGGTGACGGCGAAAATTCCACCCAGTTCTGGTCACGCTTGCCTGCAGGCAGCAAACCTGCATTGAGTCGGACTTCGATGGGAACAGACCGAGATAAGCCGACACGCAGTTTGAGTGTCGACAAACCTGCAGCGCCAGACGCAAGCTCATCGGCCACACTCAAAAAGAGCAGATTGTCGGCGCGCCCAGCGGGATCCAGCGTGACCGGCAGTTGGCCCAGCAGATTCGTGTTCGCGTAGGCTAGACGCGGTGTATCCCAGTTGTTCGGATACGGTGTCAGTACTGGCGAATGGCCGCCCCCGCGGCGCTGGATGGCAAATACTTTGTCCTTATCACGTAAAGTCTCAGGACTTCCAATCTCCTCGTACAACCGCCAATCCTGGCCGCCATACGTGTAATTGAACGTGCTGACCGCGTCCGCCCCTTGCTGCCACCAATTCGCATAGATGCCCCTGCCCACCGTTACCATACCCGGATCGTAACCGTCTGGCTTGTGGACAAAATCTGTGCAGGGGTAGAGCTTGATGCCGGTCTCATCGGCCAGCCGGCGAAAATCGGCCAGGTCGACCTCCATCGTACGGCAGCCCAAGGTCAGGACGTCAACCAGACGTTCACGCATCCAGAGCTCGATATCGATCCCATCAAAATGGCAACCAACGACTGTCTCGGGAACCCGTGCGCCGATCAACAATGGCCTGCCACGCTGCCTGGCAACCTGCTGCAACGTGCGACGTAAAGTGCGCATGAATTCGGTCAAGGCCTCCCGCTGCTCCCACTGCTGGCCGGGTGGCAACACGGGACTGTTGCGTGCATAGTCCACTTCGATTCCATCAAAGTCATAATTTTCTGCCACTTCGCGCAACGCGCGGATCTTGAGATCCCGCGTTCCCTCGGCAGCAAAATTCCAGAACGCCGACTTGTGGTACGGCGAAATGTACTCGGGCGGACCGTCGGGATCCGGGTTCCAGTTAATCAAGCGTTCCTTGTGGCCCCATTTCTGCGGCAGCTTCGGGGCGGCACCACGATCATGGTCACCCCCGTTGATTCGCAGCGAGAAAAAAGACTCGATGCCGCGTTTGCGGGTCTCATCACAACAGATGCGAACCAGATCGATTCCCTCGGGCAGGCGACGAAACACAGGATGATCCAGAAGCGTCGGCAAAACCTTGCTGGGGTACGGGGCTTCGTTTCCTTCACTCCAACACCAGCCCACGCTGTCGATTTGACTGCCGCGACGGTCGAGCAGGCGCAGCAAGTGTTTCTTGACGTGCTCCGTACCATCGACACCAGCCGCCGATTTGTAATCGAAGAGATGTGCCAACGCGTCATAATTGACCACGATCCGGCGCCGGCGATCCACCGCCTGCTGGTGTGCAGCGGTTAACCCGGCAACCGTGACAACGCCGGCAGGTGCAATGGTCTGTTCGCGCGGCTGGGCCAGGCTGGCCGCGGCCAGTCCCGCGCCTGCCGCTGCGGTGCCCAGAAACGTTCGCCGGCGTGTGCGATCTTGCTCCACCATTTCCTGCGCTCCTCTGTTTTCTTTCCCGAGAGAATGGCATCCCACCCGCTGCCAGGCAAACCGTCGCCTCTCAACACAATCCAATCCCAGCAACGATGTGATAGTGCGTAATGCCCCGCAGGAAATTGTCGCCCAGCGGAAACGTAAAACCAAGCAGCTCAGCTCACTTATCTGCCAACTACCCGACGGCCCAGGCAGCCGACAAAACCAACTCACGGAGAGACTCGGCAACGAACCGTTGCGGGTCCTCCGGCCGCCGACTAGAATCCCACCACCACGCGACCGATGCCGGCACAAATCGTCTTGCGCCTAAGCACCGGAACACGGCAGGCCGCGCTGCCAGCGATAAATCGACGTCTTCTGAGGTGACCCTCTGGTGGATGCCACATCTCTCCCCGGAATCAAAGCCGTCTTTTGCGATCTCGACGGTACCCTCTATCTCGGTGACCAACTCATTCCCGGTGCGATCGCCTTCCTGGAACGCTGCCGCACGCGAGAAATCCGCACATTTTTTCTCACCAACAACTCCTCACGCTCGGTGGACCAATACCTGGACAAGTTGAACGGCCTGGGTATTCCGGCAGCGTTTGACGAAGTGCTGCTTTCCACACATGACCTGCTGGCATGGTTGTCTGAGAAAGGAATTCGCGAAGTTTTTCTGGTAGGTACTGCAGCCATGCGGTCGATGTTGACCGCCGGCGGATTCATCACGGATTCACCAAACCCCGAGTACGTCGTGCTCGGTTATGACACCGAAATCACTTACCAGAAACTGGCGGAGGCGGCCTGCTTTCTTCAACAGGGAATTCCCCTGGTCGCCAGCCACCCCGACACCGTCTGTCCCACGCCGCAGGGGGGACTGCCCGATGTGGGTTCTTTTCTGGCACTTCTGGAAGCTGCCACTGGAGTCCAACCTGAACACATCTGTGGGAAGCCTAACCCCTCCGTACTCCGCAGCAAACTGGCCACGCTAGGCCTCGCTGCGCACCAATCCGCGGTCGTCGGAGACCGACTCTACACAGACATCGAAATGGCCAATCGAGCTGGTGCGACCGGGATTCTGGTCCTCTCCGGTGAAGCCCAGCGCGCTGACCTTGCAAACGCTCCACAGCAGCCTGACCTGATTCTCGATTCCATCGACGGCTTGCTGCGCTGAGATGCCCGCGGCTTGCCATTTGACACCAACCTGAACTTACACGCGTTTCCTGTTGCCATCGTGGGAAACAAGACGCGCCTCAATGAAAACCGCTGCCGGTTGTTACACGGATCCGGGAACCCGCGTCCCGTTACGCTCCCCACCTGTGTACTTTGACACTCCAGATAGCGAGGAGCAGCTGATGTCACACATCGAACCAATGACGATTGATATTCCACAGACGGTGCTGGACGACCTTCGTCAAAGACTGGAACGCACCCGTTGGCCAGAGGAAGTTCCCGAGGGTGGCTGGAATCGCGGAGTTGATCTCAAGTACATGAAAGACCTCGTTGCCTACTGGCTCGACGAATACGATTGGCGTGCGCAAGAACAGGCGCTCAACCAGTACCAGCACTTTCGAGCGAACATCGATGGGCTGCGTGTCCATTTCATCCACCACAAAGGCCAAGGCCCCAATCCAATGCCACTGTTCATGATGCACGGCTACCCCTGGTCGTTCATCCTGCTGTTACGAATCTTGCCGATGCTGACAGATCCCGCTGCCTACGGTGGCCGGCCCGAAGACGCCTTCAGTGTCGTCATCCCATCCATCATTGGCTACGGATTCTCAGACGCCTCACCGGAAACAGGGTTTGGCTTCCAGCATCATCCTGCCAAGTACGATCAGCTGATGACGTCAGGACTTGGCTACCCGCGTTATGGAATCGAAGGAGGTGACTGGGGCGGCTTCATCACAGCCCCGTTCGGATACCATCACCCCGAAAACTTGACTGGCATCCATCTCAACTGCCTGTTTCCCCGGTTGGGAGATGAACGTGAACCCGCAGATAAAGACCCGGACATCCTCCGCGGCCTCGGGATGAAGTGGGCTCCGGTGAAACCACGAGATCCCGACATGTTGCGTTATTGGAAAAACGTCGAACGCTACTGGATTGACGAGGGAGCCTACTGCCACCAGCAGATGACACGACCCCAGACTTTGGCAGTCGGCATGACCGATTCACCGGCCGGGCTGGCAGCCTGGATCATCGAAAAATGGCGTGCCTGGTCTGGCTGGGGAGACGATTTTGAGAAGCTGTTCTCACGAGACATGTTGATCACCAACGTCATGCTGTACTGGGTCACCAACTCTTTCTGGTCGGCGATCCGGCTCTATAGTGAATCCTACTATCATCCCTGGGAACTACCTGCAGGAGCACGGATCGAAGTTCCCACTGGTGTCGCCGCCTATCCCCACGAGTTGGCACCGATCGTCCGCAAACGCGCCGAACGGTACTACAACGTCGTGCATTACACGGACTACCCCGCCGGCGGACATTTCGCAATCCATGAACGAGCTGCTGAAATGGCAGAAGATCTGCGAACTTTTTTTCGTCCCCTGCGGAATTCTTGAGCAACCGGCGCCGCGCCACTCCATTAACGTAGAAACCGAACGCGCAAAACTGTCTGCCAAGGTCACCTCAGAACCGGCTGTGCCCCCACACACCTGACTCGCACCCGTCCTCTGGAAAACTGTTGATTCCAATCACTTCCCGTTACAATGGAAGCCGCTATTTCGATGTCCCGGCGCTGCCTCGGCTGCGCACATGCGCCCAACGAAATCGCCACCAATTGGGAGAACCGTGAACGTGCTTGAGCTGCAGGGCAACCCGATTTGGTGGCGAGGCAACCTCTCGCGGCGGACATTACTACGAGCCGGCGCACTCGCCGTCGGCGGAATGACGCTGGCCGATTTGTTTCGTCTCCAGTCAAGGATTGAAGCCGGTACGATTTCGGGCGCCAAGAAATGTATCTTTGTGTTTCTCAATGGCGGGCCCTCACAACTCGATACATTCGACATGAAGCCGGCGGCACCCGTTGGAATCCGTGGGCCCTACCAGCCCATCGCCACAAATGTGCCAGGGACCCAAATTTGTGAAAAGTTGCCCAAGCTGGCACAGATGGTCGACCAATTCTCCATCCTGCGGTCAGCCACGCACCATCTCAACGCCCACAACAGTAGTGCCGCTTACGTCCTCAGTGGGCATTCACCTGGCACAGACGCAAACATCGCGCCGACGGCCCTGGACCACCCAACCTACGGCTCGGTGGTCACCCGTCTCAAACCGGCCCCGCCCCAACTCCCCAGTTTTGTCCTGACACCCCGTCTGCTGTTCGACATGGGCTTTCCCACGCCGAGCGCGGGAGGCGGTTGGCTCGGACGCAGCTACGATCCATTTCCCGTGACGCGTAACCAGATGATGGCACGCGCCCCAGCCTGGAACGGGCGTCTGCCTGGCCCCCAGGCACTTCGTCTTCCGAGTGATGTTTCGCACCAGCGTTTGACATCGCGCACAGGCCTGCTGGGCAGACTGAACGAGAGTTTTGCCGATGCCCAGGAATACGCGTCGATGCACACACTCGACACGCATCAACAAAAAGCGCTTGATCTAATGCTGTCCGCCGAATGCCGTGCGGCCTTTGATTTGGACCAGGAACCGGTCGCTTTGCACGAACGCTACGGTCGGTTTGAGATGGGCCAAGTCCTGTTGCTCGCGCGACGTCTGGTCGAAGCGGGCGTGCGGTTCGTTACCGCCAATGCCGTTTCCAATCCCAAGAACACAAGACTGTCGCCCTTTCAGATCTGGGACACCCATTTCGATCACTTCCGGCTGTACAACGACAACCTGCTTCCAGAACTGGACCAGGCATTATCAGCGCTCATCTGGGACCTCGAACAACGGGGCCTGCTGGAAGAAACACTGGTCCTGGCCATGGGTGAGATGGGACGAACCCCGAAAATTAACTCCTCCAAAGATGGCGGACGTGATCACTGGGGCCGCGCTTATTGCGTATTATGGGCCGGCGGCGGGATTGTCAAAGGCTCGGTCGTTGGCGGAACCGACAAACACGCGTCCGAAGTCACCGACAAGCCGGCCTCGCCCGACGATATTTCCGCCACACTCTATGAGGCGCTCGGGATCCCACACCAGACAGTGCTCCACGACATCGGTGGGCGGCCTCGTCACATTACGGACGGCTCCCCGATTCAGGTGTTGCTGGGTTAAGTGGCTGACGCTGAGCGAAGTCATTAAAGCAAGGTGCAACCACATCGTTGCCAGTCGCCTTGAACCTTGTCGCCACGAAACGCGGACGCTCGTTGAAGACCAAGGCGCTAAGTCGCTACGGAGGGCACGATGCCTGGCGACTTGACTGCGGTCAACAATAAACCGGTGAACATCGCGGCTGGACCTACCCCTAAGGTCCACGCCGGCAACTCCAGCAAAGTGGCAACGGTCATCGTCGATAGTGACAGCGCCGCACCGACCAGATAACACACCACTCCCAAACGATTGGCAACACCACCCCAATGAACGCCCAGGGTCCGCTGTGCGAGAAATAAGACCAGCATCCCAAACACAATGGCCGACGCATGTCCCACCCGCATCAGGCGACGGCTCATCGCCTGATAATTCTCCACACCCGAAGGTGCGGGAAAAGGTCCGTCAAATGCGTACATTCCGATCAGCATCCCGCCGAATAAAGAACCTGTGATAATCCACCAGCCCAGCACTTCCAATCGGCCGGCATGCCGCCATGCGAGCACGCATGCGGACACCGCACCAAAACAGACTGCCGTGGAGGGAATCGTTAACAGATATTTGATCTCCAGAAACGCAAAACTTGCCAACGCTAGGGTTAACGTCATCGTCAGTGAACCTACAAGAAATCCGCGATGCCCCCACTTCACGAGCCGACCCTGCGCTCCGGTACGGTCTACCAAATCAAAGAAGAGTAAAGTCAATACCGGAAGTGCAATCCCTGCAACACGAGCCAATCGGAGCATCCGCCAACGCACCTCATCTTGAGTCCCAAACCACTCGAGCTGGACGATATCCGGGTAAAGGCTCATCACTCCGCTGACAAAGTCAAGGAACATCCCCAGGCATAAAACAAAGAGGCTCAATCGAAGTTGAATCGCCGCGACACCACCAATTTCTACTCGGAGCGCCCAGAGAAACGTCCCGAGATTAAGCAAAGACCCAGCCAACACCAACAATCCGCCAAGTGAAAACCAAAACAGCAATACATATCCCCCCGAGTAAGCCATCGCTCCGAGACCTATACAGAGCGACGCCTGCAAACGAAACCCAAGCGGAAACGCTTTCGTCGTTAGGACGTAGCCAACCACCAGTTGCAGCAACGCCATTGCCAGCAACACGCCTTGCGCATGGCGGAGTTGCATCTGCGCACTGCCGAGCAACACTTGCGGGTCGCGCACCGAAAAGATCCAGGGCTCGACGAAGACCATGGCTCCAAACCCTGCGATAAGCATCACCCAGCCGAGCACCCGATTGAATCGCCCAGTGGTAAGAAAAGCTGCCAGCGAACCTGGTAGATTTGCATCGTCAGCGGGTAAGTTCATTTGGAGCGCGGCCTCTTGGATCGCATATACTTCTCCTTGAACGTCTCTCGACGCCAGGCAGTCTGCTGTTCGCTATAGAGTTGCTTCGAAAGACCGTAGAATCCTTCTCGCAATTCATCTGCAGTCATATGAGTCGGTTCAAAGTTGACATCGAACAACGTACAGCGACTCCAGTCACCTGGAAATAGCAGACGCCCTTCACGTTCCAAGCGATCGTACAAAGGTGTCCCTGGAAATGGTGTCTGATACGTGATCTGAACATCAAACAGCTCCGCGGCTTCGGCAAACTCCATGACCTGATCAAACACCTCCACCGTGTGGCCATCCAAACCGAGCACAAAACAGCCGTTGACTCGGATGCCATGGGATTGGATCTTTTGAATCGCAGAAATATAGTGTGGAGCCCAATCGCGTTTGCGATTGTGCTTCAATTCGATTCCATCTAATCCCACTACGCTAGGACTTTCCAAACCAATCAAAATCTGGGCACAACCCGACTCCCGCATCAAGTGCAACAACTCATCGTCTTCGTAAATGGAGATGTCAGTCTCCGTAAACCATTTGACCCGTCGCTCTCTTAACTGAGGCAACAACTTCTTCCAGAACCGCGTGTTGATAAACGAATTGTCATCCGCAAATTCGATAAAGGGTCGCGGCCAAATCGAGCTGATCTTGTCGATCTCCGCCAGCACTTTTGCAATCGGCTTCTGCTTGTAGTGTGGCGTCAGCATAATTGACGCTGCACAAAACTCACACTTTAAGGGACACCCCCTGGTAGTCTGCACGGTCAGACGATTGTATTTCGAAATATCCAACAGCTCATAGGCGGGCATCGGTGCATCGTCAAGACTGAACGGCGGACGATCAAAAGAGGAATACCTCGGCCGCAATTGATCCGCTGCCAGGTCCTCCAGTAGTTCCAGCCACACCGCCTCACCTTCTCCGATCACAATCGTGTCTGCGTGCTGTGCAGCTTCCTCGGGTAACACCGTCACGTGCAATCCGCCCAAAGCGACGGGAGTACCTCGCGCGAGAAACTGATCCGCCACGGCATACCCGTCCTGGATCCGCGCTGTAAAACTGGAAATCACCGCGAGGTCCAAATCAGCGGCGATCGCGTCACCGTCCGCTAACTCATCGACTTCCCAGTACACGACCTCATGTTGTTTGGGAGTCATTCCGGCGAGTGTCAACAACCCTAAGCTGGGCAATGACGCAATCGTCTTACTACGCTCCACAAACCCGGGGAGCGTCAAACCCATGGAAAGCAATTTTTCATCACATGATCGCACGCCGCTCATAGCAACAAAGCCGATCTTCACAAGACCCTCTCTGTTTCGGGGACCACAGTTACGAAGAAATCTGCTTCACAGACAACGTACCGCCAAGTTTAACGAGCCCAGCAAACTCGCTAGCGCTCGAGAAAACCACCGAGTTGACGCCAGAAGGCCACAATCTACTACGTCAACGGCGCAGCCAGTGACAGGAACTCTCCGCCACAAACGGCTGCACGCAGCGGGCACTAAAGCAGCGGCATCCAGAGGACCACTGTCACCCATAGCACCGTAATAAAAATGCAAGGCAGGCCACTCAAAAGACTAAACAGTTGACCCAGGCGCGCAACCTACTGATCGAGGATTGCCTTGAGATTCTGCACCGTTTTCTCCGTTTCGGATTGTTCCATGTCCGTGAGTAAACTCTCACCGCCCGGCAGTGCCGCCACCGCGGCCGGCACCTCGAAATCAACCGTAATCGTCAATTTTGCACCGCCCTCCGCCGGCTCCGCTTGGTAGGCAAAGGTGCTCACGATGCCGCCTTCAGTCCGGAATGCATAGCGCTTTCCCGCTTCGTACTCAGTACAGATACCGACACCTTCAAGCTCCACTCCCAGCATCACCCAGGACCAACTCCAGCTAGAACCGACTTCAGTGGCTTGGCCCTGCAAATTTGAAATTGACTGCAGCGGATTCAAATACAACGTCCGATTCTGCATATCGGTAACGTAGGTAATGACCGCTTCGGGAGAATTACTAATACTTACAACAGACTTAACCGTGCGAGATGCCATAGTGCGTATCCTTATTAGTTATCTCTGTTTCAAAACCATGCGAAAACGTGGCAGCGGCCCAGGAAAAGACTTCTCCAGATACTGACCTAACAACATGATCTTGTCATGCGGCGTTCGCGCCGGAAAGCGAGTCCACACAACACGACGACTCAACTGTCGAATCGGCACAGTCTCCGTGCGTCCCTTACCGAACAACACGACTTGCGTTTCTCCTTCCTTGAGTTCGAATGAAAGTAGCAACCGTTTACATCCAGAAGCTAACAGATCGAGATAGTCTGAGCGATTGATTCGAAGTAGACACGCGCCACGGAAGGTCTGCAACAACATACCGGTCGTGACGCAGGCAATCAGACTAATCTGCACAGCACGACTTACTTCTGGTGTCAAATCAGGAGCCCAGCCACTGAGCACCGGAGCAGCCATCACCACGGCCAAGCCAAGCTGGTATTTTCCCAAGCGCGTCAGGACAAGTCTTACTGGCCGGCGAGCCAGGACAAATAATGTCACATGGAGTGCTGCTGGCGCCACCAAGAAAGCGAACACCACGGGTAGTAATGAAACAAACATCCACGTTACTTCTATGGTTCTGTGGACAACCGAGTACGTAGCGCGCTACATCACACGTGAACAGGAACCGCCCAGACACGCCTCCCCAACGCCCTAGATCCCAACGAACCTAGCAAGCCGCGCGATAATCGCCAAGTTTTTTCCAGTGCGGCAACAATCGCAGCAACTGCAGCTATATACCAATGTGCGCAACCAACTCCGCCACAGGGATGTAGCGTGCCAGCACACCTAAAGGTACACCTTATCGTACCCGAGGAGTGGCAACCGCGCCGTAACCAGCGTTTACTACCGTTGACGCAAACACCAACTAGACTTCCGGCAGCTGCTCCTTGGTGTTGCCGAATTCCGACAGATGGACGCCCATCCGGTCCATGATGGAGAGATGTAGCGAGGACATCTTGCGTTCTTTCGCCTGTTCGTAATCCAGCGTACGTCCAGTCCGCAGCGTGCCTGCGAGGCTGCCCGTCATCACCAAGGGCACTTTCGGTGCGTTATGGGCGGTCCATTGTTCATTAGCCAGCATAATACAGCAGTGGTCGAGCACGGTCCCCTCGCCTTCCTGCATGCCGTCCAACTTTTTCACCAGGTAGGCATACTGCTCCACCCAGAAACGGGTAATCGAAGCGAATTCTTTATTTTGCCAACTGTGGGAATAGTTGTGGTGATCAACATTCAATCCCAGGAACGGATACACCTGTCCCGAGAGATTGTTCGTCAATAGCAGAGTACTGATTCGTGTGCGATCCGTCTGAAACGCCAAGGCCATGATGTCACACATTAACCTGGCATGTTCGTCCAACTGATTGGGAATCCCGGCCTGTGGCCGTTCCGCACGAAGTTTCGCAGTATCCGCGGTCTCCTCATCGTCACGTTGCTGCATTTTCGCCAACCGCTGCTCGACCTCTCTGACAGATGTCGTGAACTCTTCGATTTTCGACTTGTCCGAGTAGGAAATTTTCCGGTCGACGTCGTTTAACTGTTCCAATACGTGATCCAATACGCTCAATTGCGTCTTGCTGCCTTTGCTCTGAAACAGGCTATCGAAGGCCAGCGCCGGATACAGTTCGGTAGGAACCGGGGAAACCGGCGAACTCCACGACACGTGGGACGCGTACATCATCGAGTAGCCTGACTCGTGAAAACCGCTCACGGGCCGTTCGCAAGCCATCACCAGGCTCGGCAACACGGTTTGGCTGCCGTGTTTTTTCGCCAGGATCTGGTCCATACTCGTGGACCCCTGAATTTCACGGCCTCCGCGAGGTTGAGTTCCAGTCAGGATGCCGGCCGCACCTTTGGCGTGACCACCAACGACGTTGGCAGGATGCTGGAGACCGTGAATGAAATTGACCTTCTGCTTGACGGTTTCCAGCGAGGCAAACGCAGGTCCCAGCTCCATCTCGGAACCATTGCCTTTACTCCACCACTCCGGTGGATGAATCCCGTCACCAAAAAAGAGGAAGCCAAAACGCTGAGGCCCGACCACGTCATTCTCGACACCGAGCAGCTTGCCTGATTCCAGCCACGGAAGCGCAACACTGGCACCTAACCCACTCAACACCACCCGGCGTGAAACCGCAGTGTGTTGTCCGGCTTGTATATCCATTCCAGTTTGCATCACAGCACCCTCTCTCTGTATTGATTGATCGCGTCAAGCTACCCAGGCCGCACTGGGCAACATCAACCGCCCCTCACGTTAGCGTCGCCTCGAAACAAAATCCCTGCCCCGTTGCCGCCGGAACTGGGGACTAACCACAACGGTTTCAAACAACGCCGAAAACCGATATTCGTTCTGCGCCAATTGTTCCTGCATTTCGTGAAGTAAAGGCTGATCCGTTAAGGCCACAGACCTTCCCAAGGCGTAACCCAGGAACTTGCGGCACAGTGTTTTGACAAAATCCTCTTTGCGCTGTGCTCCAATATACTCGATCAGTTGCGGAATGCCTGTAGCAGTTGTCCCATCTGGCAACTCGGACCGATTGTCAATCGGACGCCCAGCCAAATCCTGAGAACGTGCTCTGCCAATCGGATCAAAACCTTCCATGGCCAAACCAATGCTGTCGAAATGAGTATGGCACATGGCGCACCGGGGATCAGAAACATGTGCGGCCAGGAGCTTACGAATGGTATCGGTCGACTCTTTTTCATTGTCCGGTAATTCCGCGACATCCGCCGGCGGCGGCGGAAAATGCTGGCCGAGCAGATGATGGACTGCCCAGAACCCCCGTTTCACGGGACTGGTCCGTTGACCGGCAGAGTTCTTTGCCAGCAGGACTCCCATACCAAACAAACCACCACGACCGGCCTTCTGCAGGCCGGTAACGGGAAACCAGACGTGATGCATATCGTTCACCCGGGTCCGGGCCACATTGCCTTGCTGCAACCAGGCGCCGCGTGCCACACGATACTGGTCGGCAATCACACCTCCATAGTGGTCCGCCAGGCGACCGTTTACGAACGTCTGGTCACTGGTCAACAGATCTGTGACAGGACGGTCCTGCTGGATCAGCCAGGTCGCGAGACGCGTCGGCTCCTGGAACATGGATTCCCGCAGCACATCGTCATACCCTGGAAACGCCGCGGCATCGATAGGATCCTTGCTGAGATAATCGCGATAACGCAACCACTGTCCGAAAAACTCGCGTGCAAACGCCTGGATACGATCGTCTTTGCACATCCGCCGCAGTTCCGCAACCAATGTTTCCGAATCCTGCAGGCCTCCCTGCGCCGCGACCGCCAGCAGTGGAGCATCGGGAATCGATGACCACAGGAAGTAGCTCAGTCGACTCGCCAGATCGTTCGCCCCGATCGGGTAGACGCCGTCACCGGCAGGCGTGTCGTTAAAGCGATAGCAAAAGTCCGGAGACAACAAGATGGCGGTGATCAGACCGCGCAAACGTTCCTCAACCGCCTGACCATCCTCGCGCAATTGGACGTACAGGGTTTGCAGTCCGCGTCGCTCGACGCTCGTCAGACTACGGCGGTAGGCCCGGCTCGCAAACTGCTCAACATCAGCCAGCCCGATCGGTTCGACACGCGCGAGCGTCTCGGTCTGGGTCCGCAATCCTTTGCGAATATCCTCGAAGAAACCATGAACCATGTTGAACTTGTCGCTCGGTTTCACGGGCTGGAACGAACCAACCTTCGCCGGGGTCCCCAATTTGTCGAGATAGAGACGCTCGAAACGGCCCAGCAGCCCAGCCTGCACGAGTTCTGGATCTTCAGCGCGGAGAAAATCAAACCGTTTGTCATGCAGCACATGGCGTTCTGAACGCTCAAACCAGACAAATCCCCGCAGCAGCGTCTCGGTACTCTGTGTCACGAAATCCAATTCGCGCCAGAGGCGATCAAGCTGTTCAACTTCGTCATCGGTCAGCACCTTGCTGACCAATGGCTGATCGTCACGAAAAAAACCTTCCACCAGATGAAAGCCCGCCGCCAGCCCGCGTTTCTCGTCAACGTAGAAAAAACGATTGGGGAAAGTCTGGCTGAAAATGTTCCCTGAACGTGCCAGCCTCTGGGCAGCTGCACTCGTACCGTACATCAGGTGGGCCGGCATTCGATCAAGTCGATTTTCTGGAAGACTGCCACTGCCGTGCTGGACCAGCACGCTGGCGTCTTTGCTGTACTTGGGATCCAACTGACAGGGCCACAGCAAGTGCTTCCCTTGTAATTCGCGTTGCATGGCTACTGTAATGGGAATCTCAATCACCGCAGGCGTTTTCACGACAAGCCACTCGCGGTCGAGTGCCACCGGGCCCACATCGGCAAGGGCCGCTACTTCCTCCGCTGACAGGGTACGGTTGAAAAGCCGAACGTCATCAATCAAACCGTGAAACGGTGATCCCTTCGGACCCAGATAGCGACGCCCAATGAGCAGGGGTGCTTCCGTCGTAATATCCGATACCAGTGTGTCCGAAATCACGGCGGTCTGAACCGCACGGCCATCTACATAAACAGCGACGCCGCTGGCCTTGCTCGACCCGTCGTACGTCACATACACGTGTTGCCATTGATCCGGTGCAATTTTTTCCACGGTGTGCACCATGATCGAGTTCTCAGGCCACTCATGTGACAACATGACCTGGAGCTTGCCACCAGAACTGTCAATAAAATAACCACGGTTCTCATCCTCTTCAGACATCTTGCCGAGCGGTGCCCCACTGGCCTCACCGGTCGGCTTGATCCAGCATCCGAAAGAAAACGGCTCCTGACGATTAAAGTTGGCGGTATTGCCAGCATCGACATAGCTCTCGCCACTGGTTGCCAGCGCGGTGCCCGTTTTGCCTGGCTGCCACGACACGGGACCATAAACCTTCCCCTGGCGTTCCTTGCTGGCAACATCTCCCACAATGTCTCCCTCACCCTCATCAAATGGCAGATGCACCGTTGCGTCTTCCGGCGTCAGGTTCCCGTCCGCATTCACCGCCGGGTGTGTACCGAAACCAAGCTGCTCCACGAGATCGGGGTGATGCATTTCCAACACGGAACGCAGTGACTGGACCTGGTGGCTCTCCTTCTCTTCCTTTTGATTTTTGGGTAATTTCTGCGCTCGACTAAAAATGGGCCTCTTCAGGATCACATAGCCATCCTGGTCGCCAAAACCACGATCAAACCGCACAAATACAGAATATGGCTGAGGTTTCTTTGCATCAGGTGAACGCACTGTTCCCGTAGTGAGCAGTACCTCACTCCGCAAATTAGAGGCCGCGTACTGATCACGCTGCGACGCAACATTCGAGCGAAATTGAAGCCATTGGATCGGCCAGTTCCCCGCGTTTGACTTGATCAGTCCTTGCAAACGGGGGGTCAACAACCGGCGTCCAAACTCAATTGTCCCGGCAAACGCCAACAGTTCCGCAGGCCGGTCTGTCCTGCTTTTTGGCGCCGGCAGCGACAACCAGGCTTCGCCCAACTGCTTCAAGAACCCGGACTTTTCATCGGCTGTAGACCGTTCGGCCGTCGACAAGGTCTGCCAAACCAGCGTCAGGTATTTCCCGCTCAGTCCAGCACTGGCTGCCCACTCGGCAACGGACATCTTCTGGTGCTGCGCACCACGAAAACGATAACGCCAGGCAGCGGTCAGGTATGCAAGCGTATCAACCTTATGGTCGGCGTAAAAATCGATGATCGCCTGCTCGGTCAGTTTTTTTCGTTCGTTGTACGAGGTCACCGGATAGGGAGCAAACGAAATCCCTGCAGTCGTAAGCACCATGTGACTGGCAACTTGCTGGGCCGCACCAAGATACTTCTTCAAAAGGCTGGGGGACATGCTCAGCGCCTCCCCCGTATTATCAAATCCTTCACCTCCCGCGGGATCCACGGGAAAGGTTCTTGTCGGCTGGATCGCAACGCCGGTCAGATGCTCGATCGAGAGGTCGTATTCAGTGTTGGATAAACGGCGCGGCAAGATCACGCCCGGATCACCGGCGTTTCTGCGCGCCTCTTTCAGCAGAATAGCCTCGATAGCGGCAACCACTGCATTGCTCTCGGCGATGCCAGGCTGTGGTTCCTTCTCCGGTGGCATTTCACCACTCTTGATGAAGGCAATGATGTTATTCCAACGACGAAAGTGAGCGGTCACATTGACTTCACTCCGGTAGACCGAAAAATCCAGTTCACCTTTCGCCAGTTTGGGATTGTGGCATTTCTCACAGTAGGTCTTGAGGTAGGGCTGCACCTGCGCGCGGAACTCATCTGCCTGAACGCGTTCCACGCCCAGCCGGGACCAGAACGCCAGTAACAGAAACGGGACCAACAAGGTCGATGGCTTCATGACGTTGCAACTCGCAATCAATTCCCAATAGACCAATTACCCCTGGCAGGGCTACGACAGCCTATTATAAGTGTCGCCACACAATACGATAATCCACCACTGATTACGGCACACAAATTAGCCGCAGCGGGCCGCCCCAGACAAACCAGACGGTCGAGCTACCCATGTGTGCCGACAGGGATCCAGAGGGGGCCTGAAACTGCTGCGCGGCGGGCCCTAGGGAGTCAGAACAGCTCGTCAATCGCATGTCCCGCCGGCAACATCTGCATCCGGCGCCCCTGGGCAGTGACTTCCGCATGTGGGTCAAGACCCAAAACGCGGTAGACGGTTGCCACAAAATCCGCCACAGAGACCGGTCGGTCGACGGGGGCAGCTCCGTACTTGTCGCTAGTGCCAACCACTCTGCCAGTTTTCACGCCGCCACCACCTAGCGTCAGACTGAAACAACCTCCCCAATGATCACGGCCCGGCCCACGTGCGTGGGCATTGATCTTTGGTGTTCGTCCGAATTCTCCCGCCGTAATCACCAAGGTACTATCCAGTAACCCGCGGTCCTCAAGATCGTTTAACAATGCCGCATAACTGCTGTCATAAATTGGCAGCTGGCGATCGAGGTGGGGAAAAATACCCCAGTGGTGATCCCAGGCATAAATACCGGTGTCAACGTAGCCCTGAATCGTGACAAATCGAACACCGGACTCAATCAAACGGCGCGCCAGCAGCATCCCCTGGCCGACTCGATTTCGGCCGTACGAATCACGCAAGCTCGGCGCTTCTCTGGAAAGATCAAAAGCATCCTTCGCCTGCCGTGAGGTCGACAGGCTCAGGGCGCGCTCGGTAAATCGGTCCTGCACGAAACCGAATTCAAGCTGTTTTTCTCCCGCAGCCTGGAATGCGTCGAGCGACTTCAACAACCTCTTACGGTCGCCTAGCCGGCGAACACCAATCTCTGCCGCAGTATCAAACTCCTTGACTGCAAACTGTGGAGCGTTGGGATTCTGGTCAATCAAGAACGGGTTGTGTGCGGGTCCGAGAAATCCACCATATCCCGGTGCGCTGTAGGCCGGGTGTTTCATGTCACCAAGGTGAACAAAAGGAGGAACTGCCGCTCTTTGCGGCTGCTGGTTACTGAGCACCGCGCCGACACCAGGAGCCTGCAAATTCTTGTCGACCGGACTCCCGCACATAATGTGGACGTCCCCTTCACCATGCTTAGAAGTATATGAGTGCGCCGAACGAATCAAAGAAAACTTGTCGGCCACGGCACTGATCCTGGGAAGCTGATCACTGAGCTGCAAACCGGCAACACGTGTGGACACCGGATTGTATTTCCCGCGCACTTCCGCGGGTGCAGCCGGCTTCATGTCATACATGTCAACGTGGCTCGCACCTCCTTGCAAGAACATGAAAATCACATTGACCTGTTGATGACTGCCTCCGCCTGCTTCGCTTGCCAGTACCTCAGGCAAGGTAATACCCAGTGGCAAAATCGAACCGACGGAGAGGCCCCCCAGTCCAAACAACGTGCGGCGGCTTATTGGAGTCGATGTCGGTTGCAAGAAACGCCTCCCCGAATGCCAGATGCGCCACGGAATTGCGTCGTTTCAGACTCACCGTGTAACAAGAGATCAATGCACCCACGCGATCGCAAATCAGTCGTGCAAGCAACCCACTACCAACTCCGTTGCGCGTGCCCGTGATCTTGCATTGAACCACACCACTCTACCAGACGTAAGGAAAATGTGGCACGCATACCGTGTGGCAGTGATCTCCAATCCAACCTATCAGGGCAGGGGAGCCCGTGGACAGAAAACCTTTACTCTCCCGCATCCGGGACCGCTGGTTTACCCGAGCCATCACGTAACTCGCCCGGCACGATCGGAATTCCTGTATGCATATAGCCAATCATCATCTCTTCCCAGGTCTGGTCTCCCCAGCGGACCGTCTGCTCTGGATCCGGGTTCGCCAGGTTGCCTGCGGAATTATCGAAGTAAGCCGTGCAATGCAGCACGCTTCCTTTGGGAATCAACTTCGGCTCTGTCAGCTCATACGCATTCTGCCAATTGAAGTCGAACCTGGGGACATCCAGTAATACTTCCCACTTCTTCTGCTGACCTGGGTAGAGCAACACGTAGCGAAAAGATTTCCCGCGCATGTGCATGTGTGGAAACAACGAGAACAGGTAGGTATCACGGCGAAACGTCTTGCGAGCCACAACCCGATGATTCGCTTCACGGCGTGGAATTTCAAACCGGTGATTCACCGCCGCGCTGGTAACCACCCTGTGCGTAATGGTCTCCTTGTCTGCAAACAGCAAGCCGATGCTGCTACGATCCGTCTGGGAAGTACCGATCGGCGTATAGTGCATTTGAAACACAAACCTGGAACCCGCCTCCACCTTGCGTGCCCATCCCTGAGGTGGCGCCAACGGGCGGGTACCCGGTGCAAAACCTGCCAGAAAGACAAGACCTCGACGGTTCGTATTTCGCCGACGGCGATCACCGGTAGTTTTTCGCGGCGGCCGAACATAGACGATGATGTGATGCACAACCGCACGATTACCAGGCTTGCATTCTGCCAACGCAATCCACTTGTCTTCCTGAAAACCGGGGTCAACCTCGATGTATCGATAATTCTCCACCCCGGCCGGCTTGATCTTCTCGACCCGCGGTAAAGCGACAACCACGTCCGGTTCGCGAGGCAAAAACCAGCCTTCCTGGAATTTCCGAGGGGCAGGAAGGTCAGCCGGGTCACCGCGCGGGCAGCCATTCTCCACCCATGTGTAAATCAACTGTTTTTCTGCTTTTGACAAGCGGTTCTCGTTAGCGAATTTGCCGTGCTCTGGATTCGCATGCCAGGGTGGCATGCGTTGCTCACGTACGACCTCGGCAATCATCTCTCCCCATCCGGCCACCTCTTCGTAATCCGTCATAGCAAAGGGTGCGATCTGTCCCGTGCGATGACAACCCAGGCAGCGCCGCTGGATCAGCCTTGAAATCTGCCGACTGTACGTCACGGGAGAATCTGGCTGGGGTTCACGGGCACGGCCAATCAGACAACCTCTGGCTACCGTGGCAGGAACCGATACCGGCTTGCCGTCCAGCAGCTGTCGTATCGCAATCGCCAGGTCTTGCCGTTGCTTCTGAGGCTGGGCTAAGCCTACTCCCGAACCAAACGTGAACTGTGCATCGATCCGACCGTAGTAACGAATTTTGCGCAACCGATCGAGTACAAACACCTGCGGCGTGCGACTGGCACCGAAAAGGTCAGCAACCTTGTAATTCAGGTCCTTGAGAATCGGGTATTCCAGCCCATGCAACCGGGCGAAAGACTCGAGCTCGGCAAGCGAATCCTGAACATTCGCGTTCACGGCCAGGACCTTCACGTCTGCCGCAGCAAATTCACTCGCGATCTCCTGCACCCGCGGTCCATAAATCTTCGCCAGCGGACATTCAGTACCCATAAAATAAACGACCACGACCTGACGGTCCTGGTAATCGGCGAGGGTGTGCAACTTCCCTCGAAAATCTCTGAGCGAAAAATCAGCAACCTGCCGGCCCAGCACCGGGTCTCCCGCTGTCTCGGCTTGCGCTGCCGCAACCGAAAACCACACCGTGGAGGCAACCACCAGCGGATGAATCAGACCAGCCAGCAAGAACCAGATTCGCATTCTGAATACCCCGTGTCCCATAACGCTTCGCCTCAACCTCCCCAGTACACCCACAACCCCACTACCATTTATCGGCCTGCAACTGACTACGAACCAGCCTGGATCTGAACGAACGACGCCAACCCACACCGCAGTACAGACCATCCACACGCAACATTGATCCAATACGCCAACACGGGTCAGGGGCTGGTCGCCTCATACTCGACACGATGCAACTGGTTTACAGCCAGACCTTTGACACGCTGAACGGACTTGCCTGGCCAGACGATCTCAAGATCAACAGGCCCTTCATGGGTCCCCAATCCGAAGTGCAAACGCAATGCATTCTGATTTCCCTCGCCAGTACCTGCTTCAATCTGGCGTGTGACCAGCCGTTCTCCCAGACGAATACTGACCCGCGCGCCCACCGCCGTACGCGTAACCCGCTCGCCATCTCCTCCAAGTGCTACCTCGATCCAATGATGCGGGCGGCCCTCGTTCACAAACAACTTGCCCGCCGTACACAGGTCCAGATCGCCGTCATTATCAATATCGGCCCAGGCTGCCTGGTAAGTCGGAGAGAGGTTTGGGATTTTCTCTTCGGCAGTCACATTGGTGAACTTCCAGTCACCCTCATTACGGTACAACACCGGAAAGTTTCCACCGTAAACCGTCGTAAAATACAGGTCGAGATCACCGTCGTTGTCATAGTCCCCAAGTGCCGGCGACGCATACGATTCCTGGTAGCCCAGACCGGCCCCCTCCGACTTGTCTTCGAATTTGTACTCACCTTCCGGACCCAGGTTCCGCAAAAACTGCGGGCGGTTCTGATAGGCGGCAGCGTGCGCGAAATTACCGACGAAAATATCCAGGTGACCGTCGTTGTCGAGATCTCCAAAGCAGGAACCAATCGTGTGGCCACACACGGGGTAGGTAATCCCACCTGTGTAGGGAATCACCTGCGAAGGTTTCCCTGCGGCGCCAACCTCCATGGCAACGTTGGTGAATACGCCTTTACCTTGGGCTCCATTCTTCCACAAATGATTCGGCTGCAAGCGGTAGTTGGACACGTAGACGTCAACGTAACCATCCTCGTTATAGTCTGCTGCGGTCACGCCGCGCGCCGAGTAATTTCCATCCGCACTCTGCCAATGCTTGGTAAACTTCCCACCACCCTCATTGAGGTAAATCGCATCGGGGTGAACCGCTTGCTGCCAGATTTCATAGCCCCCAACATAAAGATCCAATTGGCTGTCGTTATTGATGTCGATCCACACCGCTCCGCGCGAGTTCACCGTTGGCAACGCGGGAAACTCCTTCTGCTCAAACGTCCCGTCACCTTTGTTGCGATGGAGAGAACCGGCGCCAGTAAACTGAAACAGGTCCGGATGGCCATCGTTGTCGTAGTCACCCCAGATGACCTCTCCACCTGGCACACCTGCATCACTGACAACAACAAACTTTTTGCCACCTTCGTTACGGAACAGTTTGCCACCCGCATACACATCGATCCAACCATCTCCGTTGTAGTCCGCAAAAGCAGCTTTCCCTCCCCCGGAAAAACCAAGTTCCTCGCTCGCATCACGAAATTGCCCCGAGGCCACCAGCGGTACACAGGCCAACAACAACGCCGCACTCGCGCCTTGTGTCAGCAGGCGAAAAAAATGGCAAGAAGTAACTGCTGTCGACATCGTGAATACCTCATTTGCGTTGTCTGTTATCCGCGGGCCGCTGTGACAGCACCTGCTTCAGGCAACCAGACACTACCCAAGACAACTGGTCCACAAGCAGACGCCACAACTCAGGAGAGTCGCACCACACCAGGCAAATTCTACGCCCCCGGCAGGCGTCTCCCAAGATCCCTGCGCGCAAAAATAGCGTGGGAAATCAGCCAAAGATGACGAGCAGCCCAGAGCGCGGGGCCAGTACACAGCGCACCTGGACACCAGAAATCGTATTCCTGCCAGGGATGCTGTTAGCGTTCCGCCGTTTCCCCTCTGGCAAGCGAGTTGGTACAGTAACCCACATCCTGAGTTGAAAATTCGACGGCAGCGGCCCCCCTGCCACCCATTACAGCACAATATCGGAGAACAACAAATGCGAACGATCCAGTCCACACTCTTGCTACTACTCGTGACCAGTGGACCGCTGGCGACGCAGGCAGCAGACGTAATCGGGTTTCGTGACGCAGGCGGTCTGGCTCGCAGCCAGGAAGTAGGCCTGCCACATTCCTGGTCCGCCACCGAAAACGTGGTCTGGCGGACCCCGATGCCTGGTCCGGGAACAGCCAGTCCCATCGTTCTGGGCGACCGAATTTATCTGACCTCGTACACCGGTTATGGCCTCGAACCCAATCAAGGTGACCAGGCCAATTTGCGCCGCCAGGTGCTCTGTCTCTCCCGTGAAACTGGCGAGCAGATCTGGCAGCGCGAATTTGAGCCCAAACTACCGGAGTCGAAGTATTCTGGCGGCAATAATGCCCGACACGGCTACGCCTCAAGTACACCGACAACGGACGGCAAACACCTCTACATCTTCTTCGGCAAGACCGGAGTCTTCTGCCTCGATCTCGAGGGAAAGACAATCTGGACCACGGATGTCGGCAGTGGCACCCACGGCTGGGGCTCCTCTAACTCACCAGTACTGCACGAGAATCTGGTGATCATCAATGCCAGTGTAGAAAGCCGTCGCCTGGTCGCGTTGGACAAACAAACCGGCAAAGAGGTCTGGACGCTGTCCGGTGTGCGCGGTTCCTGGAACACACCGTTATTGGTTCCGGTCTCGGCAGACGCTTCTGAACTGGTCGTCAGCCTGCCGCAAAAAGTGATCGGCGTCGATCCCTCGACTGGCAAACAACTCTGGGAATGCGAAGGGATTCCTGATGGCGGTTACGTCTGTCCTAGCGTCGTCGCCCACGAAGGAGTCGCCTATGTGATCGGCGGCCGGAGAAACACCGCTCTGGCCATCAAGCTGGGAGGACGCGGCGACGTCACCGACAGTCACCTGCTCTGGAAAACCTCGCGAGGCTCCAACGTCTCCAGTCCCGTGGTCGTAAACGGCCACCTGTTCTGGATTCATGAGAGCCGGGGTACTGCTTACTGCCTGGACACGAAGACCGGTGAAATCGTCTACGAACAACGTTTGGCACCCCGGCCCGGATTAGTCTACTCGTCGGTACTCGCCGCAGATGGCAAGCTGTACTGCAGCAGCCAACACAATGGCACGTATGTCCTGGAACCCGGTCCAGAATTCAAATTGCTGGCACACAACACGTTTGCTGACGATGAAAGCCGGACGAATGCCTGCCCCGTCGCCCACAAGGGACAATTGTTGTTGCGGACCGATGGCTATTTGTATTGCCTGGGCACGCCATAAGTCGTCAGGCCGGGATAGCACTTCTGCGTACTGGCGCCACCGGCGGTGGCGCCAGTCGCTGACATCTCTAACGCGCAGTACGGCGGGCAAAAATCACCTGTCGCCGGGCGCGGTGAATCCCCACCAGACCTCCTCCGACCGGGTCCACGGCAAATCCCTGCCCGCTGAAGGGAACCGGATAACTGCCCAGATGCTTTAGCTGTTTCCCGGTTGGCGGCAGCTGGAGCCGAAAGGCAACCGGGTCGTCATGCCCAGTCACGAGCAATTCGTCCTGATACCAGACCCCTCCAGACAGGCTGAACCGGCCCAGTTTCTCGATCACGCTGCGCGGGTAGGTCCATCGTCTTAGTTCCTTGAACCGCGCATCAAACTCCACCAGAAACGTCTCGTGATTGTGCTCGTCGTACCGGGCGAAATTGCAAAGCCAGTGCGGGCCGCGTCGCACAATCCAGGTGAGACTGCCTCCCTGGTCCCCCAGTGATTTGAAGGTCGTCAGCTTCAGTGTCAGCGGATCGAATACCTTCACTTCGCTTTTCTCCGGCAACTGAGGGTAGTTGGAATGAGCACACAACAGCTTGCCTTTCCAGACCAGACCACTGTTCAAGTGCCGCGCTGGCCCGCTGCTGACGCCAATCCGCTGCCCACTTCGCCGCGCATAAACCGCCACTTTATCGCTGGTGATCGCGAACACGTGGTCCGTGGTGGCAGCCGCAGCCTGGACGGCCTCTGGAGCCGATAACACGCGGTAATGCACGAACCCGGCAGACGGTGACTGGGCACTGGCCACCTGGCAAAACAAACCCGCCACGAGAAACCAATAAACCCGCAAGCAACAGGACATCGCAGACAGCCTTTCGTAGTGGATCGCGACTTGCCTTCAACTGGGATCATCCTCACAGATTTAGCAGCAAACACAATAGGCGGTGGTGTGTTTGCGGCGTGTGCCTTATGCGGGTCGAACCCGTTATCCAGCCGACCATACGGTATGATGGTCAGCCAGCAAGCGAACGACGTTCACACCCCGGTTTCCCTGGAGATCGCATGACGACCCGCCGTGCCCACCCGGACCGTTCCCGCAACCAAAAGTGGACATTGACGCTCATTGCGTGCGCCCTGGCGGCGGTCGGACTGCCAATCGAGGCGGCAGCGGCCGCCCCCGAACCAACCGGGAAATTGAACATCCTGCTGCTGACCGTCGACGACATGAACTGGGACTCGGTGGGGGCCTTCGGCTGCCGGGTTCCCCACATCACACCGCACATTGACCAGTTAGCGCAACAAGGCCTGCGTTTCGAGCACGCCCATGTCACGATCGCGATCTGCCAACCAACCCGGGCCGTCTGGATGACCGGACGGTACCCGCACCGCAGCGGCGCACTCGGCTTCGACCCGATTCGGCCAGGCGTACCGACGCTGCTGGAGGGACTGCATCAGGCAGGTTATTTCACGGGAATCCTGGCGAAGGTAAACCACGTCGTACCGACCCGACGGACGGCCTGGGATGTCATCGTACCTGCCAATCGTTTGAAGAGCGGCCGGGAGCCACAACTCTACTACCAGCAATCCCGCGTCTTCTTTGAGCAATCCAAACGTGCGGGCAAGCCCTTCTTCTTGATGGCCAATGCCCAGGATCCACACCGGCCCTTTGCCGGCAGTCGCCAGGAACAAAATCGGATCGTCCGCAACAAACGGCAAGCCGAAAAAAAGAAGCAAACGCCACACCCACTAGCTGGATTTCCCTCGGCCAGCCGTACCTACCAGCCAGACGAAATCACCGTACCGGGCTTCCTGCCCGATCTGCCAGCGATTCGTACCGAACTCGCCCAGTACTTTACCTCCGTACACCGAGCGGATGAGATTGTCGGCGGCGTACTGCGTGCCTTGCGCGAATCCGGACAAGCCGAACAGACGCTCGTTCTTTTTCTTTCCGACCACGGCATGCCGCTGCCGTTTGCCAAGACTAACTGCTGGTTACACTCCACCAAGACTCCGCTGATCGTCCGCTGGCCGGGCGTTACCACGCCAGGTCGTACCGACGCGTCGCATCTGGTTTCCGGGATCGACGTGGCGCCGACACTGCTGGAGGCGGTCGGACTGCCGGCACTGCCGGGTACCGATGGGCGTTCGCTGGTTCCACTCCTCAAGGGCAAACCACAGCCTGACCGTCAATTCGTCTTCACCTACATCAATCGTACCGCAGGCCGCCGGGAATACCCGATGCGATGCGTGCAGAACGCCCGCTATGCCTATCTGTTCAATGGCTGGGCCGACGGAAAAACCGTTTTCCGCAACGAATCGCAAAACGGGCTCACGATGAAGGCGATGCGTAAGGCGGCCGACTCCAACCCCATCATTGCTGCCCGTGTGCAGCACTTTCTCTACCGGACACCGGAGGAATTCTACGATTATCAGACCGATCCGGCCGCCCGGGCCAACCTGATCGATGACCCCCGTTACCAGACGCAAATTGCCCAATTTCGAGAGCGTCTGAAAACACACCTGGAAGAAACCAACGATCCGCAGCGTCTGCCGTTTGTACGGTTGCTGGCACGGCGCAAACAATCGTAATGCTGCGTTTCTCGGCCGGTGAAAACCGTTTCGACACGGTTCTTGCTGTGCTAGATTTCCGGACCCGTTCAGTCAAATAGCTTCTCGAACTCGCGCTCAAACACACTCGAATACGAGACCGTCAGTCGATCGGTGCGCAGTGGTTTCTCACTGATTACCTGGGGCGTCTGAAAGCGAATAATGGTCCGCCCCTGGCGGGCCACTTGGACGCGGACCGGGCCCGGTTGGCTGGGAATGGAATGCACCTGCAACCCCGCAGCAACGAGACCTAGCGGTTGACCGTTCAGCGTACAACGCGCCGGTGCCGTCAGCAGCGTGACCAGCTCAATCCGGTCTTCAACAGACAGGTCCTGGCTTCGGCTCTTGACCTTCAATGCCACGGCGTAACGGGGACGGACATCGTGACGATATTTCTTGAAAAACACGATCGCTTCGTCACGCTCGACGCTTGATACGCCTGACTTCCAACGCCGCTTGAAGTGTTTCAACAACAGCGCCGGCCCAAAACTGTGATTGACCTCAGGTGCCAGGTGATGACCTTCGGGAAAGTCATTCCAGGTCACGTAATTGATGATGGACACATCGTGCGCAACAGCACGCTTCAGTAACTGGATTTGTGTCTGCGCCAGATTGGTCACACGGTAATAACGTTGCAAACCCGACAGACCCTTCTGCAGCGCCTGCTCGGTGGACAAAATCATATGCGTCGTATCACCTTTGGGATACACCTTCGAGGTGTAGTAATCCGGGTAGACGCTCTGCGTGTAAAGGCACCCTGCCTCCCGACACCGGCGGGCCAAATAATCCCAGAATCGAGGGTTCTCGTCACTCGCCGTCCAACCCCAGACCCCCGTGAACGTGTTCGCAATCGCCGCCACATAATCCGAGTCCATCACGGGACGGCGGACCTGGTAAATGTAGTCGATCGGCGTGCCAACTGCTGTAGTCAAACGCCGATACGCCACGCCGACCGAGCGAATCCCTGCGGCAGTTGTGGCCAGACCTGGCACTCCCTCCGCCAGCCCGTCCCCTACCCAAAGATAAAATAGCAACGCCCCCGCAGGACTTCTCAGCCAGGCGCTCGCCCCGCGCGTCGACTGCAAGAGCTGGCGAATTGGCTGACTCCAGAGCGCAACGCGTTGGGCTTCGGTGGTCGGACGACTCGTACCGGGATGCGAAAGACACAGACTGATCTTGAAACCCGGAAACTTTGTATCCGACCTTTGGACAAACGTGCGGATGATGCGATTGTAAGTCTCTTGCAACATTCGCGTATCGTCACCAAGCGGGTAGTAAAACTGAAACCCGTCGACACCCAGTTGGCGCGCAGCGTGAATTTCAAAATCAACTGCGGTTACCAAATTGGCGTCACGAAGATGCAGCGAAGCCAGTGGCTGCGTTTGCTGCAGCCCGCCCAGTCGTGCCGTACTTCCAAACGGATCGGCTAACTCGGGGTCGATCCAGCGAATGAGCGGACGGTTCGTCTGGGGAACCATGTCGGTCATGTAATGTGCCATGACCAGTTTCTCCTGGGCCACCATGGGCCCGGCAAGCAGCGCCACCGCAACCCAGCTGAGATAACAAATCCGTTTCATCAATCGGGACTCCCAAAAATCACCTGTAGCCTGACTTCCAATGGTGGTCTGTCGACCACGTTTTTGTGACGTTTCTTCCGCAAACACTTCGATTCCCACGGGCGAGTCTGGCCACCGACACCATTGCCAGTCCACGCAACCAGGCGAACGAAAGCGAAGTCTGCCCCGTCCAGGAACCGATAAAAGCTGGGGACACACAGACCGTGAATTCCACTGTACCTAACGATTGTACGTTTCAGGCTCACGGCCATCAGCCGTATTTGTTATGATAGGGAGCAGGCTGGCACGTTCTTTGGCCCAAGCCACTCTCTGCTACGCGCGCTGCCGGAGAAACAACCATGGCTTCCAGTCGACAACGCCACATGCGACGGCGAACTCTCCTCCAGGCCGGGTGCCTCGGTGGTTTCGGGCTCGCTTTGCCCGAGCTCCTGGCAGCCCGTGACAAACGGCAGGTGGTTCCCAGTAATGGGAAAGCCAAGAGTTGTATTTTATTGTTCGCCACAGGCGGGCCGGCGCAGCAGGAAACGTTCGACCCCAAACCAGATGCCGACACGGCCGTGCGTGGCGAATACGATCCGATCGATACCAGCGTCACAGGTATGCAAATCTGTGAACTGCTGCCGCGGATGGCTCAGAACGCACATCGCTACAGTGTGATTCGTTCAACCTATCACAAGAGTGGCACACATGGCATTGGTGTCCACTACAACATGACTGGGTTGCCCAATGCACCGCGGCAGAGCGGCGAACCGCAAGTCTCTCGCCGTGATCCACCTTCCGTGGGAGGCGCCATCCGACAACTACGCGGCGATCACAACGGTTTACCCGCCGCCGTCCACTTACCCGCGCGGATTGGGGACCAGAATAACTTCCGCTGGGGTGGCCAGCATGCCGGTTATCTGGGACCGAAATATGACCCGCTGACACTGATCGACGAGAAATGGAACCCCGGGACGTTGCCACCCGCCTTCACGCCGCACCAAGACATCAGCCAGGACCGTTTCAGCGATCGCGCTGGTTTGCTCGGGCAACTGGAACAACACACCAGCAACACACTGTCTGACGACACCGAGATTTACCGCCGGGCACAGCAGCGTGCACTCGGTGTCCTGGAATCCTCCTCCGCCTGGTCCGCTTTTCTACTGGAAAAAGAAAACCCGGCCACGATCGAGCGTTACGGTGACAACAAATTCGGCCGCAGCTGCCTGGTCGCTCGACGGCTCGTCGAAGCGGGTGTCCCCCTGGTCACGGTACCCTGGATGTACCTGGTCTCGACCAAGAATTTTGATACCCACCTCAACCACTTCAAGTTGATGAAGAATCTGCTGATGCCCCCGGTAGACCAGGCGTTTTCCGCGTTGCTGGAAGATCTCGACGACCGCGGATTACTCGATGAAACACTGGTGGCCTGGACGGGTGAATTTGGACGCACACCCAAGATCAACAAGAATGCGGGGCGCGATCACTGGGGCAATGTATACAGCACCGTGCTCGCTGGGGGCGGTATTCGCGGTGGCCAGGTTTACGGTGCCAGTGACAAGATCGCGGGTGAACCGGTCGACAAGCCGGTACACACAGCCGACTTCGTGACCAGCATCTACCACGCGCTGGGTTACGCTCCCGGCACAATGGTCTATGACACGGCGGGACGACCTCGGCCACTCGTCGAGGGCAAGCGGGTGCGCGGCCTGTTTGCTTGACCAACGAGCTGGCCTGACAAGCGACGATTACGCTCGTAGACAGCGGATGTTCATGGCCGCGTGCGGTGTGCCAGAGATATTGGCCGAGAAACCTTGCAGGCCGGAGCTGTGCAGAATGACATCGCGCGGTTCTTCTGGAAACTCGACGACCTTGAGCGGCACGTCGCAGTGGACACATGCCCGCTGTATAAAATGCCCCATCCGTTGTTCGGCCCTCCCCAATCGGAAAACAACTGCTGGAACCAGGGCACCTCAGCTGCCAAAGCCCGTTTCATTTTCCTGCTCTTGAAAAACCTGGTTTGTGCAGAATTCATCGACGGGCTCATTTTTTGCGGGCCTCCACAACTCCGGCACAGGCCCTCATTGCTCAGCGAGCATTTTCATCAACCGGTGACTACCAGGGATGGCCAGAGACCCCCGCTCTCGGCACGGATCGCTCCAACAGGGCGGTCTGTTACCAGGGGCACCAGTATGGTAAACGTCAACCAACTCAGCCTGACAGGCATGTCACAGCACCGAGGTGGTCGCGCCCTTCCAGGCCCGACAGGGATACGCCCATGCTGGGAAGTCTTTTCGCCGCCCAGAGTCTCTCGTCTATACTCAGCGCTTCACCGTAACAGCAATAGCACGCCCACGGGGGCAACTGCGGCGCACGACTCGAAGTGAGGCCTGTTCTTCAGATTGGGTTTTTCGTATTGGGAACGCGCGCCGTTTCCCGCCATTTGCCACCTCGCGTCCACAAGAATCAAAGGATACGCTCCGTGAGACTGTTTGAGGGAACTGCCTGGGACCGTCCACCGCGCTGTGACCGCTGTGACGAACTGGAAGAGAATTGCCAGTGCCCGCCGCCGGGTAAAACACTGACGCCACCAGCCAAACAAACGGCGCGTCTGGCCCTGGAAAAACGCAAGCGAGGAAAACTCGTGACCACCATCCGAGGTTTGCCGCCGGAGGAAAACGAGCTGCCCGACCTGCTCACGCAGTTGAAGGATGCCTGTGGTGCCGGCGGAACCCTCAAAGACGACTGGATTGAATTACAGGGCGACCATCGGCCACGGGTTCGCGAGCTGCTTGCCCGTATTGGGTATCGTATCCGTGGCTAGTCCGATCACGCCTGCCTGCAGGAAACGTTTAGTGGTGTAGCATCAGGGAACACCATGCAACCGTGTCCGACGTAATTCTCCAGTAGACGTATTCACTGACGCCGGGCGTGTGTGGTTTGAAGCTAATGGTAAACCATTTGTTCACGTGACTCTCAAAAGGAACACAGAATGTTCATCCGGTCTTCCTGCTGCTTGTTACTCCTGTTCGCAACGGTGGCCGCAGGGCCTGCACAGGGTCACAGCAACAAGCCGTGGAGCGGCAACAAATCGGACTGGATGGGATTTACCCGTTACGATTTTTCGGTCGAGGGCCGACGTTGCTGGGTAGTGACGCCACATTCCCCCGCTGAAGGACGACCTTGGGTCTGGCGAGCACGGTTTTTCGGACACCAGCCGCAGGCAGATGTCGCGCTCCTCCGCGAAGGTTTCCATCTCACCTACTGCGACGTGGCCGGTTTATTTGGCAGCCCACAGGCCGTGAGCCACTGGAATGCTTTCTACCAGCGCATGACTCAGCATCACGGGCTTTCCCGCCAACCCGTGCTGGAAGGGATGAGCCGCGGCGGGCTGATCATCTACAATTGGGCGATTGCCAATCCGCAAAAAGTAGCCTGTCTCTACGGAGATGCACCGGTCTGCGATTTCAAGAGCTGGCCGGGAGGCAGGGGCACTGGCAAAGGCAGTCGCGAAGCCTGGAAAAAGTGCCTGCAAGCCTACGACCTGACCGAGGCAGAAGCACTAGCCTACCGCGGAAATCCAGTCGACCAGCTCGCCTCGCTGGCCCGCGTTGGCGTTCCGTTGCTCCATGTTGTGGGGGACGCTGACGTGGTCGTACCGGTCAAAGAAAACACAGGGCTGATTGAATCTCGCTACCAGAAGCTAGGTGGCTCCATCCAGGTCATCCACAAGCCGGGGGTCGGGCACCACCCCCACGCCCTGAAAGATCCCGGACCGATCGTGTCTTTCATCCTCAAGCATACGCAGCCCAACATACGCCGCCGCGGTAATCTGGAGCATGCGCGGCGACGATTCGCAACCGAAAAGCGGGGCCACGTGGCATTCATCGGCGGTTCGATTACCGAAATGAACGGGTACCGGCCGATGGTCTGTGAAAGCCTGCAGAAACGTTTTCCCGAAACAACATTTCGGTTTACTGCGGCAGGCATTGCATCCACCTGTTCCACCACAGGAGCCTTCCGCCTGAAGAACGATGTCTTGAATCACGGGCCCGTGGACCTGTTCTTCATTGAGTATGCCGTCAACGATGACGGCGACGCCAGCCATGCCCGGCGGGAATGTATTCGCGGGATGGAGGGTATTATCCGGCAGACGCTCCGGCACAATCCACATGCTGCTCTGGTCATCACCCATTTCGTCAGTCCCCGGATGCTCCAGCAATTGCAGGCAGGCCAGACACCCATCTCTATCCGGGCCCACAGCGACGTGGCAGCGCACTACGGTATTTCAACGATCCACCTCGCCAAGGAAGTTGCCGAACGAATCACTGCAAAACAAATCACCTGGCAGCAATACGGTGGCACCCACCCCAGCTCCAGGGGAAACCGGCTCTGCGCAACCATGATCGACCAGCTCTTGGACGCGGCCTGGAGCCAACCCCTGGCAGAGAACTCTCCGAGTCAACCAACTGCCCTGCCCACCCAACCTCTCGATCCGTTGCATTATGGCAACGGACGATTCATCGCCCTGAACCTGGCCAGGTTTACTGCTGGCTGGCAAATCAGGACTCCCCAATGGAACGAGCTGGCGGGTCAAAAACGGGGGCGTTTCACCACCATTCCGCTGCTCTGCTCCGATCGGCCCGGTGATGTTTTCACCTTGGCGTTTCATGGAACGGCTGTCGGCGCTTATCTGCTAGCGGGTCCCGACGCGGGTACCGTGGAGGCCCGTATCGACGATGGCACATTTCAGTCTGTCTCACTGTACCACCGTTTCAGTAAGGGGCTCCATTACCCACGAACCGTTCTGTTTGCGACCGATTTATCATCCGGGAATCACCTCTTGACCGTGCGTATTTCGACCGAGACCAAAAGTACCGGCAACGCGGTGCGGATTATGAAATTCGTTGCCAATTAACGTCTCATTGAATTCGCAGCCTCTCTCCATATCTGACGACAACGATCCAGGACTTCACCGACCCGAAAACTCAGGTTTGAGGAAAACACCATGTCGCACTCCGATACTCAACCCGAACATCGCAGCCTGCTGGCAACACTGGCCGATTTATTGCGTGCCCTTTGTCTTTGCTCTGTCTTCGTGTTGTTTGCCCTCGGCACCTGGCACACACTCTCGGTCTTTCAAGCGTTCGGGAAGATCGTACAAAATCCGACGATCCTCTCAGAATCTGTTGACGCCATCAGCCAGATGATCGATGCGGAAACACTCACTATCCGAATCGCCGGCGAGTTGCCGTTGCAGCCAGGCAAGGTGTTGGCGTTCCTGTTGTTATTTGGCTGGTACCTGGTTTGGGCCCTCTTACCGATCCAGATCGTCGCGGTCTGCAGCCGCATACTGCTGCGCGGATTTCCTGGCGGCGACAAGAAGAAGTGACGTATCACACCTGTGGTGGTAAAACACAGGCTGTACATTCCTGCAGCAACTCAACGTGTAATGCACTCTGGACAGAGGGCGACGCGAACAGGATGAACATCTGCCAGGCAAAACACCGGATCTCTCGGGAACCCGGCAATGCAACTCTTTCCCAGCATCTGGCCTGTGGCCTCATCCACTGTGTTCCATACGCCAGCTGGCAGCTCGCGCTGTGGACCATAACACTGGCCTGGACCACCTGCCTGCTGGAACAGCCCACGCTAGGACAGACACCCCAATCCCAGACAGGAAACGCAGCCCTGTTTGGCTTGAACCGAGTCGTCGACGTCCATTTCGAACTGACGCAGCCGGAGTGGGAGACGATCCAGCCAGCCGTCGAACTCGATGGACTCTCCATTGCCAAAGCCGTGGGATTGATGGGCCTGGACAAGGCCAGCGGCGGTAATTTTCATAGCGAAAAGTCATCGCGGCCCGGTTTGGCAGGCTACCTGGGTGTCGATCACCAGTACGGTCGAGCGACGGTGACGATCGACGGCCAGACGGTCCGCGACGTGGGACTACGGTACAAGGGGAACGGCACGTTCCTGGCAGCCTACGACAGCCGGAAATTTTCCCTCAAGATCGACTTCCATGAATTCCGGGACGACGTCGAATTCCGTGGCCTCACCAAAATCAATCTCCACAACAACATCACCGATCCGGCCTTTCTGCGCGAACCACTGGCGTATGCGCTGTTCCGGGAGGCGGGCATCCACTGTTCGCGTGTTGGTTTTGCGCAGGTGATCCTGACAGTCGCCGGAACCATCGATCAAAAGCCAATGGGTCTGTATACACTCGTCGAACAGGTCGACAAACGATTTCTGAAAGACCGCTACGGAAGTGCAGAGGGCCTGCTGCTCAAACCGAGCACCTTCGGCGTGTTTCGTTATCTCGGTGAGGATTGGGCCAAATACGAAACCGCCTACGTTCCCAAAACCACGGCGACCACGGAGCAGCAACAACGCGTGATCAAATTCGCCAGACTCCTTCATCAGAGCGACGATCAAACCTTCCGAGACCAGCTGGCATCCTACCTCGACGTCGACCAATTCCTCCGATTTCTGGCAGTCAATGTGTTGCTCAGTAATCTCGACAGTTTTCTCGGGGCCACTCAGAATTACTACATCTACCTCGAGCCGCAAACCAACCGGTTCCAGTTCTTCCCCTGGGACCTGGACATCTCCTTTGGAACGTTCGCGCAGGACAAATCTAGTCGGCAACAGTTGGCCGATTTGAGCGTCGATTACCCGGGGAGCACGAAACACACCCTAATCATGCGCGTCCTGGCGATCCCCCGCCATAGACAGACATACCACGCCTATCTGGCCCGTTACCTAGACACGCTGTTCGCCGAGCAGAAGCTCGGACGGCAACTCGATCAGCTGGCAACCTTCGTAGAAAACCTGCGTATACCGGCGGAAGACGATCCGGAATCAGCCACCGATGGCCGACGTCTCAATCTGAAATCCACTCCGCGGCAGTTGAAGCAGTTTGTCCGGTGGCGTCACCAGTCGGTGCAACGCCAACTGGCAGGCGAGTCCCGAGGAAAGATTCTCGGGCCAGCGCCGATCTCGACAGCGGCCGTGATTTACACCAGTATCCTGCTGGTCAGCGCCTGTGGCCTGATCTATTTCATCATGTGGCAGCTCGACCGACGGAAACAACGCATCCGCGCTGCCACTGCAACCAACAACCAACCCAGCGCGGAACACCTGGCCTCCTGACGTGCGCGAGCTGCTCAGCCGGCAGACCTGTATTCCCGGCGGCTACTTGCGGGAAAACTGGAGCGAATAGTCATCCAGTGTCGGCGTCGCTGTGGCCCGGTCACTGCCCAAGACAAACTCCAGCCGTACTGTGTCGCTAATGGCCAGTCGATCCCCGCGGACCATTCCTCTTCGCCGCACGTTTCCAGCGCTATCGAGCACGTTGACTTGAATGGAGGTACCAGCCGGCTCCCTGGCGTGCCAGCTGAGCGTCGTAAACAGACAACCGGGTGGGAGTTGTAACGGCTCGGTGACAAACGTCCCACGACGCGCATAACCACTGTCGGACCGTGTGAGCACCAGATTATCCGTGCGCGTTATCACGTTATTTTTCGTGCCGCGATACATGAAATAGCTGTCTTCGTACGCCCAGGGCAGGACATTCAAGCGCTGGTAGGAACGCCGCCGCTGGAAATGTTCCGTCTGGGGCCCCAGGCCGCGTGTCTCGATCACATCGAGGCCCCCATACCCAGAGACCACCAGTTCGAGAAACGGATCTTCGTCTACATTGGTCACCAGGGCATGTCCCCAATAGCGAGATTCCCCCAGATTGAATTGATCGAGCACGCGCCCACGCGCATCCAAAGCAAATAGTATTGCATCCGGCTTCAGACCCGGCTCTGGCGCATACTGGCCGTGTGTCATAGCCAGGATCTCGAGCTCGGCATCCCCATTCAAGTCGCAGAGGATGGGCGCCATGTACATGTGCTGCCCATCATCCAGCTTGGGGCGCAAGTCACGGCGCCATTTGAATTTCCCTTGTGCATTGAGGCAGTACACCTCAGCGCCAAACGTCATGCCGACGATTTCCATCGATCCGTCACCATCTAGATCGGCGACATTCGGCGAGTCTTCACCACTGAGCCCGGGCACCCGCCAGCGTACTGTCCCGTCGACATCCAGCGCGTAGACCGCGTCGTGGGCGTCATCCTGCTTGTAATTGTCCACTGACTTGATGATCTCCACCTGGCCGTCACCGTCGATATCGGCCAATACCGCGTCCGCGCTGGAAGCGTTGTCGTTGGTAGGAACACTCCAGACACTTTGAAGTGTCAACGGGTCGATGCGGTGCAACACGCCTTTGGAGGCATAGTCATCGCCACTGCCGGCAAACAAATCCCAGCGTCCATCGTGATCGACATCCATCGCTGACGTGTAACACCCACATTGCACCCACTTGTCCCGTTTCGCGATGTGTTTGAATTCAGCCAGGTTCATACGGATCAAATACTGCTGGCGTGATCCAAAAAAAGCGTCCCACACCCGATCACCATCGACATCAACAATGACAGCAGAGTTGCCTAGCTTGTTGTCACCAGAGTCGTACGACTTCAGCAGTTTGCCCTCGGCATCAATCTGGTAAAGCGTTCCTGGATCGGAAACAGAGTAGAGAATCTCGAACCGGCCGTCGCTATCGAGATCAAAGGCGGACACCGATTGCTGTCGACCCGGCAACTTGCGACTCCACACAATCGTTCCATCCGCCGCCTTCAGTTGTTGCAGGTTACCCGTGTCACGCGAGGCGTACAGCAGCTCTCGCTGTCCGTCGTTGTCAAAATCAGCACACACCTGTGCGCCGCAGAATTCACGATCGTAAATCGTGTACTGGTGGCGAAACAGCCGACTCGCAATCGGTCGCGTCACACGCTGGCCGGTAACCGGCTCGCCTGCGTCCGCCAGGCCAGCGAGGCAAAACAACACGGTTCCTAGCGTCCAGCCAATCGATCGGGACATGGCTTTCTCCTGGCTCCTGTGGCAGATCGCTGGCTCGGTCACCATGGGGCGGCCACGTACTCCTGAAAAGGCTAGCAGAACGCATCTCTGCCTGCACCTGTCCGCATTCCCCGCCAGCGAGGCCCTGGATCTGCATAGCTACCAGATGATAGGGTAGGGGAGGGTGACCGCAACTGGTCACCAAACGCTCCTTGACCGCCCCGGAAAGAACCATGCGTTACGGCACCATCATCCAATATTTTCCCGAAAAGAAATTCGGGTTCATCCGAGCCGATTCAGGCCGCGACGTGTTCTTCCATATTTCCGCGCTGGGAGAAGAAGCGCCCCCGCTGGAAATCAAACCTGAACAACCCGTGAAATACGAATTATCTTCGCGGCGTGAAATGCGTGAGGCGGAAGCGCGTACGGGCCGTTCGGCGGAAGCTGGCCGTGACCGGGGCCCCCAGGCGAAGCTGGTCTCACTGATCGACAAACTTCCCGGTGGGTCGATCAGTGACCTGGATCAAGAACACAAACCGGCGCGACACCCGCGCGCCCGCAAGAAAAAACCGACCTGGCGACGCTGATTGCCAACTCGATAGACTGGAGAGTCCGCGCACAGACATCAGAGAAATGTTGTCCGGGACTACTTGAATACGCCGATCGCGATCGCCCAATCAGAACGATACGGCGCCCGCCAGTTGGTTTTCCTGGCCGTCAAACGGCCGAGCGGCAACTCCTGATAGGGCCGTAACGTATCGACTGCCACGGCGGGCTGGACGCCGGCCATCGCGGTCAAATCGAGCGTCATCGTCTCCGTGCCCTCCGCGTAGAAAACGTAGTGCGTGCCCGCCGGAACCTGGAGGCACATGCCCTGGGCTGCAGGCCTCATCTCGTTGCGGAAACGGCGGGCAAAAAAGCGACTATAGGTTTTGATCATCTGCGGGTTTTCATAGCGGGCCGAACCCTGCCAGGCATCCCGCCCTGGGGGGAAGTTTCCCCAGATATTGGCCACGCCTCCCGCCATAGTGGAATGCCACAACCCCCGGCGGGTCAATTCCATGGTGTAGTCTTTCTCGGCATACTCTCGCGCGTGACGGATACGAAACCGATCCTCGGAAAAGACGGGCCGGGCAGGGCGGGCGGCGACGGCCGCTCGATACACTTCAAACGCAGGACGATGGTGTTCATAACCTGCGTAACCGAGGCCTTCATAGATCTGGTTGCGACGATGATCCAGCCCACGATTCGGTCCGGCGTCCCGGGCACCAAGCAGATGTGACCAGCCCAACTGCTCCTGGAGATGACGCTGCCATCCTTCGAGATCGCGGGCTACGACCCACTCGTCCAGATCAAATCCGTAACCCATGGTCCAGCCGGGCAGGGGACCCAGACGTGCCGCCAGGTATCTTTGCAATCGCTGATCGACACTGCCATTGAGACCCCAGCGGTGCGGAGTCCAGCCACGCGATTCGTCACCCCACATCCAGAAATGCACCATCCCGCCTGCGGCGTGGACTTTACGGATCAACAACTCCAACGCCTGGAAGGTGCGCCGATCCGGATTGGTCTGCTTGATCTCATGCGAGGCGCGCTGGTCGATATCGAACCAATGGCAACTTCCCATCACATGAAAACCATTAAAGCCGTGTTCGACCAGGAAGGTCTCGATATCCGCGTCGATCCTGGCAGGCCGGCCGTGAAAATCCCGTGGCCCCGTATACATCACCAGTTGCGGCACGAATGCCTGCAAGCTGCCGTGCCGGCCGCTCGGTCGGGCCCATTTGCCAGCGAGGCTGGTGATAAATCCCCTGCCAGACGCAGCGGCGTCCCCGCGGACGGAGACCGTACCCTGGTGGCCATCTAAATCTGGATCGCCACTGCGGGTTGTAAAAGACCATTGGCCGATCCGAGTCCCGGTAAACCGAAATTTCCAGACACCGTCTCCGTCATAGAACATGCCGGTAGTGTGCCGAACGCCACTGGGAACATGCACAAACGTCGCGGTCGCGATCACATCGTACGGATTACCTTGATAGGTTGAGTTCTCCAGACGCCATTCCACGTCGGGTGCCCACAACTGCCCGACGCGATCGAGTCGGTCGTCCGCCATCGCCGTCTGCCAAAATACGACCAGGGCCAGGCTGACTACCAGTAGCGCTCGCTCGCCGCAGCCCTCCGCGGGACAACCCCGAGGAGAACGCAAGAGCAGGCTGTACGTCGGGGGAACGGCGAACAGAGAGTCTCTCCTTGGAGAAATGACTCAGGCAACCGGGTTATCCGAACTTACCGGATCTCGAGCTGGGAAGGTACCGATTTGATCGACGCACGGTGCTGCATCACCAAAGCGGCCAGCTGTTCAAGCACCTCAGCGTGTGCGGCCGCCACATTGTTGCGCTCACCAAGATCCGCCGCCAAATCAAACAACAGAGGTGGATCGTGTGCTGTTACTGTCTTGCCTTCACCGTAGGCCGGTTCCACCGTCTTCAGATGCATTTTGTAGTTGCCGTGCCGCACCGCCCAGACTTCGGTACCCAGATAATAAAACACGGTCTGTCGTGGACTGTTTCCCTTACCCTTCAGGACGTGGGAAAGATCGTAGCCGTCGAGGACGCGGCCGGCCGGCAAATCGACACCTGCCAGCGCACAAAAGGTGGGCAACAGGTCCATCGTCGCTCCCAACCCCGCCACCTCTCCTGGTTGCACGATCCCCGGGCCCCAGATAACGGTCGGTTCGCGCATGCCCCCTTCGAAGGTCCCTCCCTTCCCTCCCCGCAACGGCCCCGACGAGCCGCCATGGTCGCGAAACCACAGCCACGGTCCATTGTCCGAGGTAAATACCACGACCGTGTTCTTCTCCAGGCCAGCGGTGCGAATGGTGTCGAGCAGCTGTCCAACCGACCAGTCAATCTCTTGAATCACACCCCCGTAGACACCACCAGCCGAGACGTTGCGAAACTTCTCAGAACGAAATAGCGGGACATGCGGCATGTTGTGGGCCAGATAGAGAAAAAACGGTCGCTGTCGATTGTCCTGGATGAACTGGACCGCGCGCTCCGTGTAGCGGCGTGTCAGACTGGTCTGATCGACCGGACGTTCAATGATCCTGGCGCCCTCCATCAGCGGCACACGGCCCCAGTAATCCAGATCAACCGCCCGGTTCGCAGCGTAGTAAGCCAGGCGTTTTTTGCCTTTAGGCTGCGGAGTCAATCCCATATCGTTGGAATACGGAATCCCGTAGTAGGAATCAAAACCGTGCGCGATGGGGAGGTACTCCGGGAGATGCCCCAGGTGCCATTTACCGACACACGCGGTCACATAATTCTTCTGTTTGAGCGCCTCGGCGATCGTCACTTCCGCCTGGGGCAAACCGCCTTTCGAATTGGGAAACAAGACTCTCCGGCGACTCGAACACATGCCACTGCGAATCGGCAGTCGGCCTGTCATCAAGGCCGCCCGGCTAGGCGTACAAACACTGGCGCCAACATAGAACTGGCTCCAGCGCTGTCCCTGCTGGGCCATCCGGTCGAGGTGCGGCGTGCGAATCGTCTTTGATCCAAAGCTGCCGAGATCCCCATAACCTAGGTCATCGCAAAAGATGACCACAAAATTAGGTGGCCTCTGCGGCTCGGGCGCATCTGCCCACGCTTCCACATGCAGCAATAACAGCAACAGGGCAGCACACTTCGTCACACAATTCGTATTCACGGCTTCACTGGCTCCTGTGGAAACACCTCTGGACCTCTATGCGTCAAGCAAGCACTAGTGCGACACCGCGAGCATACTGGATCCCCAAACACATGATGCATCCGCGACACTACTTTCGTGATGTCGCAGCCACCGACTTTCCATTCGTTGTCAAAACATGAATTTCATGCAAGCCAATGTCCGCCGCAAGAAATTCCCAAACGACCTCTTTCGATCGAGTGATTTCAAAGGCTCTCGGCCTGGTTGGATCCCGCTGTCCGTAACTGCAAATCACCGTGTTACCATTAGCTAATCTCTGGCCGCCGCAAGGATCGGCGAAGCGCCCCGCGACATGGCGATTGTCCACGCGCCAGGCAACTTTTCCAGTTGAGTCAAACTCAACCGTCTTGTTTCCATGCGTCAGGTTGACAAGCACATTCCCGGAATCCAGCTGTATCGCAGTGAACGGCCAGTTTTCACCTTTTCGCCCACCGAGCTCATCGAGATCTGTAGGAATCACGCGTTTGACCGCCCCAGATTTGGAGTACTGCTTGACAGCGAATCCTAACAGGTGGGGAACCAGGTAATCGCCATTTGGCAACTTGCGAGCCATCCGTGTTTGCATATGTGCATTGTCTGTGTCCGGCTGCAAAGGAACTTCGACATCGATATTACCCTGATTCGTTATCTCCAGGATACGAGGTCGCGGCCCACGTTCCACAACCATCGTGTTCCCATTATCAAGCCGCACCACGGTACCTAGTTCCTTATTGACGGGGTCAAGCCGATATCGAAAGACGACTTTTCCATCACGTGAATATTCACGCGCTTCATTGGCAATCGAAACCAGAATATTCCCATTAGCGAGTACGAAGCCATCCCGCGAACGTCCAGGCACCTGCCATTGGATGGTATTGTCCTCACCGATAATCGCGGTGATCGATCCAGTCACCAGAAATGAGTGCCGCAGACCGGTTTTACTGCGCTGCTCACCAACCGCCGACTGCTGAGCGTGCACCAAAGATCCGGTCGTGGCTACGAGTAGCGCCCAGCCGCAAATAGACAAACTGAGTCGTGTGCACATAGGTTCCCTGGGGGATCAAT
>PBOG01000138.1 GCA_002724245.1 Planctomycetaceae bacterium | reverse complement strand
GGGAATGGTCAGTGAAATTTCCGTACTTGGAAAACCGCAGCACGGCGACCATGCCAATGAAGTTCATCAGGGCATAGAGTAACGAGAGGTCGATGAATTCGGGACGCTGGGTGAGGAAACCGACGACCAGGATTAACAGGACGGTTTTGGTGCCCAGCATATTGAGCGCCAGAATCCGGTCGAACACGGTGGGTCCCCAGCCGGCGCGCAGGAGCGCTAGAAAGATGGTGATCAGCACTGCGGCCAGGGTGACGATGAACATCATGATTTCCGCGACCCCTCCAGTTGGGTGACTCGGCGGTCCATCTCGCCCGATTTATCTTCGTCCGCGGCACTGTGGGTTAAGGCGTGCACGACAATCTCATCGTCTTCGATGGCAACCGACACCGTCCCCGGTGTGAGGGTAATCGAATTGGCGTAAACAACGCGCGTCAAATCTTCACTCTGGCTGGCTTTCAAGCGAATCAGTTGAGGGCGGATTGGCAGTCGCGGATCGAGTAGTCGACGGGCGACGTGAAAGTTGGCCTCGATCACTTCCTTGACAAGCCACACGGCGTAGGGCAAAGGCCGCAATCCCAGCCGCAAAGGAGCCCCTTCCGCGTCGACAATCTGCATCCGGCGACAGATAACGACGACCAGGCCACAAGACGCAAGCCCAAAGGCCAGCAGTGGCTGTTCAACATGCCCCGACCAGGACAGCCAGAAGCTGGCCAGTACGAAAAACAGGACAATCGAATGCCGTAGCGGTTGGTTCGCTTGACGTGCCGTAGATTCAGCTGCGGGTGGGACTGTCATAGTGGAGTGAAGCGGCAGGTTCGCATTGTCAGGAGGCCAGGTTAGCGTCGCCAGGTGGCGATGCCGGAACGTCAAATCCGGAGCGGAAAACCGCGTCGCGAGATCATCCAGTACAGCGGTCTAACACGCGATTATTTCTGTGCAGTGGCCCGACAGCTTAGTGGCTTGCCGCGTCACTGTCGAGAGATGTCGCACAGGGTCGCCGAGCGAACCTGTCACACGGCTTCGGATGCTGATTTGCCAGGCGAAATCGGCGTGAAAGTGATACGATACGCACTGCTTATGAGCTGGTCGACGGTCCGGTGGCCAAAATCAGGAGTGGTCCATAATGCGCACGTTGTTTGGGTGTTGTTTTTTCTGCCTGCTGACGCTCACCGTCACGCCGAGTAGGGGCCGGTTGCCCGGACTCGGGCAGTCTTTACTGGCAGCTCCACCAGTCTTCAAACAGCAGCCCGAGATTGTCGCGTCGCGGGTCGCGGGCCAGCCAGTGTCGTCCACCCGGCAGCAGGCACGCCCCCTCGACTTCAAACAAGGGCCTAAACCGAAGTGGATCTGGGGACAAAATCCGGCTGGTGCGGAAGATACTTTTCTGTTTGCGCGTTCGTTTCAGGTCGCGGCCAAGGCGGCCTGGTTGATGGCCACGTGTGATAACCGGATGCTGGTCAAAATCAACGGCAAACGTGTCGTTGAGCATGGATCCTGGGAGACACCTGTCCAGCTGGACGTGCAGAAGTTTCTTCAACCGGGTGAAAATCGCGTGACGGTGGTGGCCAGCAATGGCGGAGGGCCAGCGGGGTTGTTGCTGAAGTTGGTTCTCCAGCGGGAGGATCGTACGTTGCAGTACCTGGTTAGCGACGGTCGCTGGACGGCCGCCAAATCGCCGACCGCGCCTGCGACAGCGGCTGTCGAGCTGGGTGAGCTCGGCGTGCGCCCCTGGGGGGATGTGCTGGCCCGCGCCCAACTGGCCAGCAGCAACCGTGGGATCTTTCAGGTGCTGCCCGGTTTCCAGGTGGAACGGCTTTACACCGTACCCAAACAGACGCAGGGTTCCTGGGTGGCGATGACCTTTGACCAGCGCGGTCGCTTGCTGGCTTCCGATCAGGGCGGCCGCGGCCTGTACCGGATTACGGTACCCGTACCCGGTAGCCAGGAACCGACGCGTGTGGAAAAGCTCGCGTTGCCAATCAGTAGTGCCCAGGGATTGCTCTACGCCTTTGACAGTCTTTACCTGTCGGTCAATGGTGGCCCGGGTAGTGGTTTGTATCGGGCGCGTGATACCAATGGTGATGATCAGTATGACGAAATTCTCAAACTCGCGGCGTTTGCGGGTGGCGGAGAGCATGGCCCCCATGCCTTGCGTCTGGGACCGGATGGAGAATCGATTTATGTCATCGCCGGTAACCATACAAATCCCCCTGAGAATCTGAGTGGCAGTTTGTTGCCGCGCAACTGGGGTGAGGATCTATTGTTGCCGCGGCAGTGGGATGCGCGTGGCCATGCCCGCGGTCGTTTGGCCCCGGGAGGGTGGATTGCGCGTACCGACCGAGATGGCAAGAACTGGGAGTTAGTAAGTGCCGGTTACCGCAATGCCTACGACATGGATTTCAATTCGGAAGGAGAGTTGTTTGCCTACGATGCCGATATGGAGTGGGACATGGGAACTCCCTGGTATCGGCCGACACGACTGGTCCATGTGACCAGCGGGAGCGAGTTTGGTTGGCGTAGTGGTACCGGAAAATGGCCGACCTACTATGCCGACAGCCTGCCGGCACTGGTTGATGTGGGACCCGGATCGCCGGTTGGTGTAGCGTTTGGAACCGGTGCCCGATTTCCCGCCCGCTATCAGCGAGCGGTTTATCTATTGGATTGGACATTCGGCACCATGTACGCCGTCCATCTGACACCGCACGGTGCGAGTTATCGTGGTCTCAAAGAAGAGTTTGTTTCCCGCGCCCCGCTGCCGCTGACCGATGCGGAGGTGGGGCCTGACGGCGCCCTCTATTTCACCATTGGTGGACGAGGTGCCCAGTCGGAGTTGTTCCGGGTGACCTATGTGGGAACCGAACCGACCGATCCGGCGTTACGGCAGCACGATCGTCACATCGCTGCACGACGCCTGCGGCGCAGCCTGGAGGCGTATCACGGGCGTGTTGACCCGGCCGCGGTCGCAGCGGCACTCCCGCACTTGGGTCACGCGGATCGACACATCCGTTACGCCGCGCGTGTCGCCCTGGAGGCACAGCCTGTCGGGCAGTGGCAAACCCAGGTATTGGATTTGTCCGATCCCCGCGGCCGGATACACGGCGCGCTGGGTTTGGCGCGTCAGGCCTCGGCGGAGCAACGGGGTGCAGTGCTTGACGCCCTGTTACAGATCGAGTTTGCGCCGCTGCCGAAAGTTGACAAGTTGGCTCTCTTGCGGGCTTATGCGCTGACGTGCATCCGTCTGGGACGACCCGTCGTTACACGGGTCCAACAGATACGGGACCAGTTAGAGGGAGCGTTTCCCTGCGCAGACAGCAGTCTGAACCGGGAACTGTGCCGCGTGCTGGTCTACCTTGATTCACCGACCGTGATTGCCAAAACACTCCAACTGATGAATCAGGAACACACGGATGTGCCGGTGGATTTAGTGCAACTACTGGCCCGCAACCGGGGCTATGGTGGAACGATTCAACGTATGCTGGAAAATCATCCTGACCTGCAGAATATCCATTATGCCTTGATGCTTCGCAACATGCAGTTTGGTTGGACGCTTGACCAGCGCCGCGGTTATTTATCGTGGTTCAATCAAGCGCTCCAGAAAAGTGGTGGAGCCAGTTACCAGGGGTTTATTCAGAACATCCGTAAAGAAGCCTTGGCGACCGTCTCTGCAGCCGAAAAGGAAGCACTGAACTCGACGGTGCTGGCACCACCACCGAAGCCGGCAGAACTTCCCCAACCGCAAGGTCCCGGAAAGCAATGGCAGCTGGCCGAGTTGGTGGCCCTGGCCCAGGGCAGGCTGACAGCCCGCAATTTCGAGAATGGCAAGAAGATGTACGCTGCCGCCCAGTGTGGTTCTTGTCATCGTTTCCATGGTCGCGGTGGCGCCACCGGACCGGACTTGACCAATGTCGCGGGCCGCTTCAGTCTGCGTGATTTGTCGGAAGCTTTGGTGGTTCCCAGTAAGGCCGTTTCCGACCAGTATCGAGCCTCGCTCATTGTGACGACCGGTGGCAAGGTGGTCACCGGGCGGATTGTCAGCAATCAGGATGGTAACTTGACTGTGATCACCGATCCGTTTGATGCGAACAAAGTCGTCCGGATGGCGCGTGGCGAGATCGATGAAGTGCGTCCTTCCCCTACGTCCTTGATGCCAGTCGGATTACTCGACAAACTCAACCAGGATGAGGTGCTGGATTTGATTGCTTACCTGCTGTCCCGTGGAAATCCGTCAGATCTCTTGTTCCGCTAGTCGCGGTTTGCTCTTCCACCTGTCAATGACGGGAGGCACGTTCGGCCGGCGGCGTTTTCCCCGGAAAGTCGCGGGGCCCGTACTACCCTGGAGATCCCCCCTGGAAATTCTTGGGAGAATCGACAAAAAAGAAAGACGTTACCGGGCACCATGTGCCGGTAATGGTGTCTTCGTGCGGTGGATTGACCAGAACAAGGAAAGCTGGAAAACGGGTTATGCAAGCGGACGTTCAACGCATCAAGGATCGAGTTGCCGAGCAGGCAGATTTGATCGATCGTCTCCAGGGTGAGATTCGCAAGGCCATTGTCGGGCAACAGGAAATGGTCTCGCGGCTACTGGTGGGCCTGCTCTCGGGTGGCCATATCTTGCTGGAGGGAGTTCCTGGCCTGGCGAAGACCTTGGCGATCAACACACTTGCCCAGGCACTCTCTGTACGTTTTCAGCGCATTCAATTTACTCCCGACTTGCTGCCCGCAGACCTGATTGGGACCATGATTTATGTTCCCAGTGATGGATCGTTTACGACCCGCAAAGGTCCGATTTTTGCGAATCTGATTCTGGCGGATGAAGTGAACCGCGCGCCGTCCAAGGTCCAATCGGCCCTGCTGGAAGCGATGCAGGAAAAACAAGTGACCATCGGCGGAGAGACGTATCCACTGGAACAACCATTTCTGGTCCTGGCGACCCAGAATCCGATCGAGCAGGAGGGGACGTATCCGCTTCCCGAAGCGCAGGTGGATCGTTTCATGTTGAAGGTCAAGATCACCTATCCGGAACTGGCGGAAGAACGCAAGGTGCTCGATATGGCGATCGATGAAACGGTCCGACCGGTTCAGCCCGTGCTTCAGCCGCAGGATATCTTTGCCATGCAGGAAGTGGTCCGCATGGTCTATATGGATGAACAGGTGCGAGATTACATTCTGGCCATTGTCCAGGCCACGCGTCAGCCGGAATCATGCAACCTCGCTGAATTGGCGCCGCTGATTGAATTTGGCGCTTCACCGCGAGCGACGATTTTTCTGGGGATCGGAGCGCGGGCTCTGGCCTTTCTGCAGGGACGTGGTTACGTCACACCGCAGGACGTCAAAGACATTGCGCAGGATGTGTTGCGTCATCGTGTCTTGCTGACGTATGAAGCGGAAGCGGAGCAGAAAACCAGCGAAGATGTGATTGGCGAGATTCTGTCGGCTGTTCCAGTTCCCTGAGAGTCCGGTCATGTCCCAGCAGACGGTTGCCGAAATCCTGCGGAAGGTGCAGCAGATTCAGATTGTAGCCAATCGGTCGGTCAACGATCTGCTGGCAGGCCAGTATCGTAGTTTGTTTCGCGGTCGCGGTATGGAGTTTGACGAGGTTCGCGAGTACCAGGCCGGTGACGAAATTCGTACGATTGACTGGAATGTGACAGCCCGCGCGGGAAGTCCGTATGTCAAACGATTTTCGGAAGAACGGGAACTAACGGTCCTTTTCTTATTGGATGTGTCGGCGTCCGGTGCGTTCGGAACGGGCCGTCAATCGAAGCTCGAGGTCATGGTCGAGATGGCCGCGCTGTTGATGTTTTCCGCGTTGAAGAACAACGATAAGGTGGGTTTGCTGTGTTTTGCAGGGGAAGTACAGGCCTACTACCCCCCTCGTAAAGGCAAGTCGAATGTCCTGCGCCTGATTCGCGAAATGATTGCTGTGGAGCCGGTTGCCGAAGAGACTAACCTGGGTCAAGCGCTGCAGTTTCTTAGTCGAGTCCACAAGCGGCGCTCGGTGGTATTCTTGATCAGCGATTTTCAAGCCGAAGATTCACGCAGCCCGCTGGCGGTTTCCAATCACCGTCATGACCTGGTGGCGATCACAGTTTCAGATCCGCGCGAACGCGCCTTACCGGATGTTGGTTTTCTTACGTTTCGCGATGCAGAGACAGGTGAAATTGTTGAAGTTGATACGCGTCATCCACGTGTGCGGACACTGTTTGCGGAGTCGGCGGATCGACGGCAGGAGGCCTTGTCCGACGGGTTGCGCCGCGTTGGGGTGGATGAGCTTGCGGTGAGTACAACAGAACCCTACGCGACCAGTTTGAGGCGGTTCTTTGCCTCGCGGGAGCGGCGACAACGATAACGCAAAAACGTGCAGTATCAAAACGGCACGTGTCAAAGCGCACTGGAAAGATGGCATTGGAAAGATGAGTGATATAGCCAAAGAAAACCGTCCTGCCCTTACTTTGGCGGATCCCCCCGGAAAGAGACTCCAGCGGCAGGGGGGGCCAGGGCGCGGGATCTGGTGGTTGCTCGGGCTGCAAGTGGTCTGCCTGACCGGGATCGGTTACCAACTGGCGAATCGATCCGAGCGGGCGGAAACAGCAGGGGTGGCCGGCCAACCAGCTCAGTTACGCGATGTGGCGCTGGCACTGGAAGGCCGCAGTCTTTCCCGCGCCGCGGCAGAGGCCTGGCAGGCATATCTGCGGTCTGAACCGGCGACTTCGGAACGGGCGAATTTGTTGTACCGTATCGGGCGGCTGTACCTGGAAGCAGAGGAGTACAACGCCGCGGTCGTGGCACTGGTCGAAGCGGAGCAGCTGGCGGTGGACGACCCAGCACTCCAGGAGAAGATCGGCCCCAGGATTGTAGACTGTTTACGCCGCTTGGGTCGCTATGGAGAAGTTGGGCGGGAGTTGTCACGCCAGGTGGAAGTGGGTTCTGCAGCGGAGGATCGCGGTGCGGTATTGGCGACTTTCGCGGGCGAATCGTTCTACGAAGCTGACCTGGACCGCTTGATTGAGCGCACGGTCGATCGGGCCTTGGCGCTACAGGGTGGTAGCGGTTTGGGGGTGGCTCGCGAACAGGGGCTCAAGCAGTATCAGAGTCCTCAAGCCCGTCAGCAAATGTTGCAGCAGTTACTGCAACGCGAACTTTTCAGTCGGCGGGCACGCGATCTGAAAATGGACTCCCAGGCCGAGTTTGTGGACAACCGTCGATTTCTGGAAACGGAATTGCTGGCTAGTCGATTCCTCAACAGTCAGTTGGAGAAGATTCAGCCCACCGATGTGGATCTCGAGTCCTACTACTCTGCACAACAAACGACGTATCGCCAGCCAGAAACCGCCAGCCTGACTGTGCTCTGGTGTACCGATCCAGAGGCGGCGCAGGTCCAGGTGAAACAGATTGCTTCGGTCGACGATTTTCGACAGGCGGTGGCGGCGTCGGACACGGCCGCTGAGATGACCCGTTTCGAGGTCTCCCGTGGCCAAGACCATCCACAACTGGGCGATGTCTCAGCCGTGTTTGCGTTGGAGGTGGAAAGTTGGACGAAAGAACCTGGCAGCGGTGCTGGAAAATCCTGGCTGGCGCTACTGGAGTCGAAGACGCCAGGTCGCCTGCCACCTCTTTCGGAAGTGCGGTCACGCGTCGCAGCCGATTACGGCTTGCGGAAACGCCAGGAATTGCTGCAGGAATTGCTGGCGGATCTGATGAAGCGATACGACGTCCAGATTCTGGCCGGTCCACAAGGTCCGTCTGCGCCTGCCGCTGCAGAGACGAACCGCGAATCCCAGAAGTCGGAGTGAGTGCGGTGACTATGTGCCGGTGGATTTTCAAGTGGCCTGTGGAAGTAGGGCCTGTGGAAGTAGGGAAGGGGCGCCGAGTCAGCGCGCGGGCTGTCGTAATCTTGTGGGCGGCGTTGGCGGCAGCAAGTCTGCAGCAGGGATGTGCGCGTCGCGCAGAGAACCCGTCAAAAGACGGCGAGGAGGAAGATCCAACTGCGGTGGTATCGCGTGTGGAGCGCGGGCCGGTTCGTTTTGATGTCAGCTTGCAGCCCAAATCACCGCGTCTTTCCGATGAACCGGTACTGACCTTAACGATCCGCGCTGCAGCGGGTGTTGAAGTCGAGAAGCCGCCTTTTGGTGAGGCGGTGGGAGATTTCCTGGTTCGGGATTTTCACGAGCCGTTGCCCGAAAAGCAGGATAAGGTGACGATTCTTCGACAGCAGTACACTCTGGAACCAGTCCGGGCCGGGACTTTGGCCATCGATCCGATCACAGTCAAATTTGTCGACCGGCGGACCGCAGGATCTCCGTCGCACCACCAGATTCAGTCCGAAGCGCTGACGGTCGAAGTCAGTACCGTGCTGGGTGACGAAGCCCCTTCACTCAGCGGGCTGCGGCCTGCTGCCAGTCCGGTTGCACTGCCGACACCACCCAGCCGCAGTTTGATCTGGGTTGGTCTGGTAGCTTTGGCGCTGGGGGTCGTCGCGGTGGCGGCGCTTTGGTGGCGCAAGAGAAGAGTCAATGAACCCGCATTGTCTCCGGCCGAACTCGCCTGGCTCGAGCTGGAACGCCTGGTCGCCGCCGATCTGGCCGCCGCCGATATTAAAGCATACTACGGTGAGTTGACCGGTGTGGTGCGCCGTTTCATCGAGCGCTCCACGGGAATCCGGGCGCCCGAGCAGACGACCGAGGAATTTCTTCAGGCGATCGCTCGAGATCACAGTTTTGCAGCCCCCTCCAGCCAGCGTCTGGCGGCCTTTCTGCAGGCTGCTGACCTGGTCAAATTTGCCGGTTACCAGCCGGCCCGCCATGACATCGAGGAGAGTTTTACGCGCGCCCAGCAGTTCATCGGATTGGAGCGGGAAGTCGGGACGGAGGCCGCTGAATGACCGCTGTACGATTTCACGACCCATTGTGGATAGTGCTGTTGCTGCCGGTGATTGGTTTCAGTCTCTACGCAGTGCGAAGGCAACGACGTGCCTCGGTACTTTACTCGAGTGTCGATTTGCTGCGGGATTTGCCCGTGACCTGGGCGTTACGCGTGCGCCGTTGCTTGCCCTGGTTGCGGGTGGCTGGATTGGTCCTGATTGCGCTGGCCTTGCTGCGTCCGCAGTTGGGTCGCGAAGAGTTTCGCATTCGCACCGAGGGAATTGCCATTGAAATGTGTATCGATAAATCAGGTTCGATGCAGGCGCTGGATTTCAGGATTGATGGTGAGCCCCATAACCGGCTGGAGGCCGTCAAACAAGTGTTTCGCCAGTTTGTTGCGGGAGACGATCGGTTCGCTGGACGTGGGGATGACCTGGTGGGTCTCGTGGTGTTCGGTGGATTTGCCGATGCGATGTGCCCGTTGACGCTTGATCATGGGGCACTTCTTGAAGTCCTCAACACGGTGCGTATCTCGGAACCTGTTCGAGACAAGCGGGGCCGTGTCATTAACGATGGTCTCTGGCAAGAGGAGCAGGCGACTGCGATTGGCGACGCCATCGCGGTCGCGGTCGATCGACTGAAGGACGTGGATGCCAAGAGTCGGGTTATCGTGCTCCTCTCGGATGGCGAAAATACTGCGGGCGTTGTCGCTCCGGAGGAAGCGGCGGAAGCGGCGCACGCATTTGGAATCCGTATCTACAGTATCGGCGTGGGAACCACCGGTACTGCGCCGTTTCCTGCGCGCGATTTGTTTGGCCGCAATGTTCTCCAGTCGCGGCCAGTCAAACTCGATGAACAGACGCTCAAGGCGCTCGCCGAGAAGACCCAGGGTCAGTATTTTAACGCCCAGAATACCGAGGCACTTCAGCACGTCTATGCTGAGATTGACCGACTCGAAAAAACGGAAACGGAAGGTCGACTGTACACCGAGTACGGCGAGGTCTTTCAATGGCTGCTGGTACCAGGATTGGCATGTGTGCTGTTGGAGATCTGGCTGACATGCACACGGTTTCGTTCACTTCCTTGACGCTGGATAATCGATGATTTGGGAAACTCCAGTACTTCTGTTTGCCCTCTGGGTTGTGCCATTGACGGGCGCGGTGTTGGTTTATTCGCACCGAAAACGGGTTGCCACTGCGCGCCGATTTGCAGATGCGGAGATGGTGGAGCGGTTGATGCCATCGTTTCAGGCGTCCCGTTCCTGGCTGAAGTCGATTCTCCTGATGGTTGCGCTCTGTTGTTTGATCGTCGCGGCGGCACGCCCCCGTTTTGGAGTGTTCTTTGAAGAAGTGTCCACACGTGGGGTCGATTTATTCGTGCTGTTGGATGTCTCGCGTTCGATGCTTGCTGAAGATGTGGCCCCCAATCGTCTGGAACGGGCCAAGCGGGATATTCAGGATCTGCTGGAGCGGTTGCAGGGGGATCGCGTCGGTTTGATTGTGTTTGCCGGTGCCCCGGTAGTGCAGGTCCCGTTGACGACCGATCACGGTTTCTTTCGTATGGTACTGGAAGATGTTGATACGGACAGTGCGCCACGCGGCGGTAGTCTCATCGGTGACGCGATTCGTAAAGCACTCGCCGATATGGAGGAACGTCGTGACCGGGATCAGGTCATTGTCTTGATCACCGATGGCGAGGATCACGAGTCGTTTCCTGCGGAAGCGGCAAACGAAGCGGCCCAGCGTGATGTGCGCATGATCACAGTAGGATTGGGTGACCAGGGAGAAGGAGCACGGATTCCGCAACAAGGAGAGGATGGCAACCGGGTGTTTCTGCAACACGAGGGACAGGAAGTGTGGTCGAAAATGGATGAGCGACTGCTCAAGGAGATGGCTTTGACGACCAAAGGCGCCTACATCCCAGCCCAGACACGTGCATACGACTTGGGGCGCATCTATGATGATCACCTGGTGAATTTGAATCGTGGTGAAGTACTGGCAGAGAAGCGCAAACGCTATCGCGAACAGTTTCAATTGCTGGGAGGAGTGGGTTTGCTGCTACTGCTGATAGAAATGGTGATTTCCTCTTACCCAACACCGACAGGGGACGCGAGGGGGAGTTTTTCATGATGCGAATATTACGCAACCCCCGGGGATTATTGCTGGTTTTGTTGATGTTACTGTTTGCCAGCGATTTGAGCTTGGGTGCGACCGCGGTGAAAAAAGTCGCGGCCGGAATCCGTCATTTTCAAGCCGGGCGTTTTGACGAAGCAGATCGGGCATTTGTCGAGGCGGAGGTTTCCGATCCGGAAAATGCAACCATTTGGTTTGATCGCGCTTGTGCACTGGCGGCGGCCGGAGACGCGGAAAAAGCCCGCAAGTTTTTCCAGCAAGCGGCACTTTCCCGGGATACGCCGCTGGAAATTCGCTGCCATTACAATCTAGGTTGCCTGGCAGCAGGCCAGGCGCAGGCGCTGCTAGGAGAGGATCCCGAATCTGCTGAACAAGCCGTGCGGGAACAGAGCATCACCCAGTTGTTGCAGGCGGTTGGCCACTATCGGGATTGTCTCCGTCTGGATACAGGCCACCGTGATGCGCGGCATAACCTGGAGCTGATCCGTCTGTATATCAAGCACGTTCAATCGATCTGGGAGACGCGTGACCGGGAAAAGTCGCGTCAGGATAAGAACCTGTTGCAGTTCCTGGCAGAACTTGAACAGCGGCAGACGGCCCTCTGGACGACGACTCGGGGCCTCGTTTCTGAAGACGATTCACCACGCCGGCGACAGCACGTGAAGAATGCGGCCACTGAGCAGCGGAAACTGCGGGAAGAAATCGACCCCCTCCAGGAGAAGGTGGCAAAGTTCTTTGAGAGTCCAAAAGAGGCAGCGCCCACCGCTCCCAATCAGCCTGCGCAGGCTCCAGCCACCGCCGATCCGCGGACACAAGCCATGCAGTTACTGCAGCAACTGGCGAGCGAGAGCAACCGGATCATGAATCGTGCAGCTCTGGGGCTGGAAAGTAATGATTTTCAGTCGGCACAGCAGCACCAGCGGGAGGTCCTGGACCGTTTCAACCAGATGTTCATGGTGGCGGCACCGTTTAGTACTTTGTTACAGCGGGCGACGCGGCAGCAGCAACAGCTGGTTGATGTTTCGACTGCCGTGGCAGGCCCCGCGCCAGCCGGCGCCGCGGCGGCCACGTCTTCCCAGGATTCTGGAGCTGAGGATTCTGGAGCTGGGGATTCTGAAACTGAGGATGCCGAGCCACCCGCCATGGCGGGATCGGCACAGCGTGACGATGTCGCACTTGCGCAGCAGCAATCGCGGGTGGCCGAGTGGAGCCGCATGTTGACCCTTAAAGCCCAGGCAGAAATTAAGCAGGTTGGTGCAAACAAATCGGCGGACGCATCGGCACCTGTGATCGGTCCGGTCGATCCGGCAGCTCCCGCCGGATCGGGTGCGGAACCTCCGGCGGAAGCCGCTGCTCAAGCCGCACAGCAGCGCGCCGCCATGCAAGCGGCGCTGCAAAAAGCGGTGTCGCTGGGTCCCGACGTGGAACGACACGCGCAGGCAGCTACGACCCAGTTGGAGAAAACGAATCTGACGGGTGCATTGCCCGAGCAGCGCCAGGCACTCGAGTTGCTCAAGGAAATTGCCGAATCGTTGGCGCAGCCTCCGGACGAGAATTCCCAGCAGCAACAGGATCCACAGCAGGGCGAGCAGGACCAGCAAGGACAATCCAAGCAAGGTGAGCAGAATCAGCAGCAAGGCAGTTCACCACCCCAGGATACTTCCCAGCCATCGCAGGATCCTGCCAGATCCCCTCAGGAAAGAGCGCTTTCGACATTGCGTCGGGCTCGGGAAAGAGAGCGTCAGCATCGTGATTTACGGAAGCAGTTACAGCGTGCTGCGGCGCGCCGTGTTCCGGTTGATCGAGATTGGTAAATGGCAAATTCTGTTCCTGGTTTTCACGGGCTTGTGCCTTCATGACTCACTTTGCCAACCACCCGAAATGGTCTGTACCCATGCTCGCCTGCCTGGCCCTGTTGGCGGCCGATCCAGTGGCTGCGCAGCAGCCTGAGTTGATTGTTGAGGTCGAGAAGCAGGAAATCTACGAAGGGGAGTCTGTCCTCTACCGTCTGACGCTCAATCACGTCGACCAACCTGTGGAGCCGGAATTGCCTGGATCCAAGGATTTTCTCGTCGTCAAACTGGGTGAGCAGTCACTCGATTCACAGCAGATTACGATTATCAACGGCGTACGGCGCGTGGTCGTACGGCGTGGAAGGCAGTACAGCTATCGACTGACGCCTCGACGCAACGGAGATCTGGAAATCCCGGCGCCGACAGCACAGGTTGGGAATGAGGAACTGCAGGGAAGGGTGGTTGCCCTGCGCGTGGTACCGCCGTCCGATCAGGATGCCGTATTACTCGAGTTTGGTGTTGACCGAGATCGCGTTTATCCGATGCAACCTTTTCGGTTGAAGTTGACGCTGTCAGTGAAAGATCTGCCGGGAGAATTTGCTTCCCGGGATCCTCTGACGGTGCAGTCTGATCCACCCGTGATGCAAGCCGCCTGGCTGGATGATCAGCAGATACCGGACGGAATCCGGGCCGACCTGAGCTGGCGCGAGGTGCTGGAACCCCTGGCCAGTCGCCGCGGCAACGGAGTCCAAATCAATAACATTGGTAACTCATCAGTGTTCTCCCTGTTTGAGAGCAGGGCGACTGGATTTCATCCAACGCCGCGCCGGACCCGACGCAAGAACGCCAACGATGTGGATACGGGCTACTGGGAGTATGTCTTTGAACGCACATTGATTCCGGAACGCTTGGGGAAGTATGAGTTTTCACCTGTTTCAGTCAAAGGTACTTTTGTGACTGGCCTGCGTTCCCAGCGGCCTGTAGGTGAACGCATTTTTGCAGTTTCCCCCGCGCTGGCTGTGACCGTCCAGGACGTTCCGCGTGACGGTCAGCCCGACTCGTACATCGGAGCGATTGGTCAGTTCTCCGTGCGCTCCGAATTGTCTCCCCAGTCGGCGCGCGTTGGTGATCCGATGACGCTCACTCTGGTCGTTTCGGGAGAGGGTGCGCTGGCGGAGGCACGGCCACCCAGGATCGCTGGGATGGCGGGAATCGAGGGAGCCTTCCGGATGTACGAGGCGACCGAAGAGAGCCAGCCCAAGGAGCGTCGTTTCACCTACAGCTTGCGTCCGCTGGACGCCACAATTACTGAATTTCCAGCAATTCCGGTTTCGTTTTTTGACGTGGACCAGGAGCGATATGTGACGTTACACACCGCTCCGATCGCACTGGAGATCAGTGCCGCAGAACAACTGGCCGATGCAGAGATTGTCTCGGCCGCTCCCGACACGGTTTCGGGAGCGACCAATTTAGAGCTTCGTGAAGGTGGTATTTTTGCTAACGAGCTGGAGACGCTGGGCAACGATCGGGTGCGTCCAGAAATGTGGTTGCGTCTCTGGCTGGGGTTAGTGGCGGGATTTGTTTCTGTCAGTCTGGTCATCACTCGTGTACGAAGTACGCGTCAGCAACCGGAGCGACAGCGTCGCAAGGTGGCGTATGGGCGCGCCTGCACCGTGCTGAAAGAAGCACGTACTCACGCCCAGCGTCGAGAACATCGCGCTGCCTGTGAGTGTCTCAGCCGCGCCGTGACCGGATTAGTCGCCGACTACACCAACGATCGACAGGCTGGTCTGGCACCACGTGATGTTGCGGAGCGGTTGGCAGCGATCGGTGTGGACGATCAAGTCAGCGGATCTGTACTGGCTTTGCTCGACCAATGTGACGCCTTGCGCTACGGTGTGGCCGGAGAGGATGTCGAGCGGCTGATTGAGGATGCTGGTGGACTGATGGAAGATCTATTCAACGCGCTCAAGCGACACAGTGTGTGAGATTTGCATGCCACTCATCCGGCCTCAAATTATGGACTTAGCTGCCTGCCGTTACGTGGTCAGGTGGAGGCAGCGTGTGCGCTGGATCTTATTGCTTGCGTTGGCTGCCGGGGGAGCGGTCGGGTGCCGCGGCGCGGTGGATGACACGGCGGCCCAGCGTTTCGCAGCGGCCAACCAGGCCTTTGCCGCTGCCGAGTCTCGGCAGCAATTCCTGGAAGTTGCTAACCGTTACCAGGAAATTCTCGATCAGGGCGTGTTGTCGGGCGCAGTCCTCTATAACCAGGGGAATGCCTGGATGCGAGCGGGTGAAGTCGGCCGCGCGATTGCTTCGTACCGGCGGGCACTGCGATTCCGGCCACGCGATCCCCAACTGGCAGCGAATTTGCGCAGTGCCGTATCCGCGACTGCGGTCCCTGTCGATTCCGCGCCGGTTTGGGGCTACCTGTTCTTCTGGCAGAACTGGTTGAGTTATCCGGAGAAGTTCGTGCTGACGACGGCGTTACTGGTTGTCACCTTGATTCTGGGACTTTTCATGCGGTTCCCGGCTGTTGGTGCGGTGAGCCGGCGGTGCGCTCTGCTGAGTGGTGCTTTGTGGACACTATCATTGCTTTCCACGGGATGGGATTGGCATCGTTTTGAGCGCATTGAGCACGGCGTTGTGATTGTGGATGAAGTCATCCCCCGGAAAGGCAATTCAGAGAATTACGAGCCGGCATTTACCGAGGTGGTACGCGAAGGCGCGGAGTTTCAAGTACTAGCGCGCCGTGGTGACTGGCTGCACATTCGGCTCGGTACCAGTGGGGACGCCTGGGTGGAACGTCGCGACGTTGTGACGTATTAGTGTGCGGAGAGAAGCGGGGCTACCGGGAGTATGGCGTCGCGGCGCATGTTGGGGGTGTTGGACTACGGCAGCGGCGTACGAGTGTGACCGGCTACCGGAGGTCCATCCTGCGGTAGCCGTAACGGGGATGCCAGCGCCTCGAGCAGACGGATTCTGTAATTCGGCCCAGCCTGTTGTTATCCGGCAACGCGTTTCAAGGCACATGGCTTGCTGGTTTTCGGTATGATTGTCGCAACGCGCATGCGGTTGCGCATGGTTTCCCTGGATTGTCTGCAAGGTCACGGGTGCATGTCTGGGCGAGTTGAGCCACTCCGACGCGGTTTTCTATGGCGGTACCTGGTGTACCTGTCGATGGTCCTGGGATCGAAAACAGGCATGGCTGCTGACAGTGCACCGGTGGCGCAGGCCATGCCGGTGGTGGCAACCGAGGTGCAGGTTCCCGAGGGCTTCCAGGTACAACGCTTGATTTCCATGCCTGCCGATAGAGGTTCCTGGATCAGTATGACCTTTGATCCGCAGGGACGGATTCTGGTCTCCCACCAGGGGAATCGTATGCACCGTATTCGGCCGGCGCAACGCAACGACCCGGCATCGCAGACGACTGTCGAAGAGATCCAGACCGGTGTGGGTGGGGCGCACGGCCTGCTGTACGCCTTGGGGAGTCTTTACGCGGTCACTGGCGCAGCCCATCCGCAGACTGGCGTCTATCGGATCCCTGACGTCGATGGCCAGGGGAAGTTCGGTCCACCGGAATTATTGGTGAAGATTCCTGGTGGGGGTGAGCACGGGCCTCACGGAATTGTGCTGGGTCCGCAACGCCGTTGGCTCTATTTCATTGCGGGTAACGCCACCGGCTTGCCGGAAGGTATAACACGCAACCATGTTGCCCAAATCGCTCCCACCCCTCAGCAACAGCGTCCACGACCACAAGGCTGGGTCATGCGGATTGCGCCCGACGGTCGGCAGCGGGAGTTGTTTTCAATGGGCTTGCGCAATGCCTACGATCTGGCTTTTGATACTGAGGGTGAGCTGTTCACCTTCGACTCGGACAATGAAGGCTTTATGGGGTTGCCCTGGTATCGGCCTACCAACATTTACCATGTGGTCAGCGGCGCTGATTTTGGTTGGCGCCAGAGCGAGAAGAACCTCCCTGCGTATTATCCGGACAATCCACCGCCAGTTCGGGAAGTTGGCCCCGGTTCGCCTACGGGGGTCGTGTTTGGTACTGGGACTGCATTTCCACGCAAATACCAGCGATCCTTGTTTGTTTGTGACTGGAGTTATGGGCGGATTTATGCGCTCCATTTACAGCCTCGTGGCGCGACATACGGTGCGGACTGGGAATTTTTCGCTTCGGGTCGTCCTCTGCCGGCAACCGATATTCAAGTCGGTCCGGACGGCGCGTTGTATTTCATTACCGGCGGCCGGGGTACGCCAGGCCACTTGTACCGTGTCATCTGGTCCGGAGAGTCAGTTCCTCCCGCGGCGGAAAAGGCACCCGTTCATACTGCGCTCAAGCAACGCCGTGCGTTAGAGGATCTTAACGGACGTGTGGAACCGCAGGCCGTGATGCAGGCCTGGCCTTTTTTGGGGTCTGCGGATCGCGCACTGCGGTATGCAGCCCGAGTCGCCATTGAACACCAGGATCCGAAAGACTGGCAGCAGCGGGTGACCCGTGCCACGGATACCCAGGTATTGCTGACAGGTTTGATGGCACTGGCCCGTCAGGGAGATCCAACACTGCGCTCGCAAATTTTCGAAAAATTGTTTTCGTTGGACTGGGAATCATTGTCGCTGCTTCAGCGACACGCGCTATTGCGGGTTTATGGTATTACCTTCGAGAGAATGTCGCTGCCGCAAGGAGAGCAATTAAAGGCGGTACGTTCCCATCTCAATGGGCGCTACCCCGCGGCGAGCGGGACACTCAATCGTGAGCTGGCGACGTTGCTCTACCAGCTAGAGACCCCACAATTGGCGGACCGGACGCTTGCTGTGCTGGAACGAACACCTACCCTGATGCGCCAAATTCACTATTTGCGCCTGGTACTCAAACGGGGAATCCAGCATTTCACTATCGCGCAGCGCACACGTTTAATAGCGGCGCTGGATCCGCATGAACTGAGGGCAATTGTGCGGCGTCCTTATGCAGATCAGAAACGTACGTTCAGCGAATTGATCAAACAGCTGGGAATCGATCCCGATCCGCCTGAGCAACCTGTCATCAGACCCCTTGTCAAACAGTGGACGGTCTCAGAACTGCTGCCGGTGGTGACCGCGACAGCACTGCAAAACGCGAACCGTGAAAACGGTCAAGTCGTGTTTCGGGTCGCGCGGTGTGCTAATTGCCATCGCCTGGGTAACACGGGGGGCGTGCTCGGACCGCAATTGAATGGTCTGGCGGGCCGCTATCGTCCTGAGGAGATTCTGGAGAGTCTTGTGCTGCCCAGTAAGGTCATTTCTGACCAGTATCGCACGACCATTTTCATCAAACAGGATGGCACGCAGGTGACAGGTCAGATTGTGGATCTGGCTGGCCAGGAGTATCGCGTACGAACCGATCCCTTTCAGCCGTTCGCACGGATTCGCATCAACAAGGCCGACGTCGAGGCAGTTCTCCCCTCGCAAATTTCTTTGATGCCCCGTGGCATCCTGGATCGATTTACTCGCCAGGAGATTCGCGACCTGGTGGCTTATCTCATCGAGCCATTTGCGCCAGGCCTCGAAGTCCCAAGAGTGGATCGGTGACCTGCCCACCTGGTTAGGTCAAAATGTGGAAAAGGTGAGTGTCTTCAGAAGAGTGCATTTGGGAAGTCTCGACCGACTGCTAAACTGTCAGATTAAGTTTTACAGGGTCGCATTTCGGTTCAGTTATTCCGGTCGCAATGCGATGGGAATCCGTGTGCGCCTCTCTGCTCGTCAGAGGTGCTTGCCAGAGGTTCGATTTTTCGACGACGCAATTTCCTATGTCGACATCACAGCCGCCCGCGTCGGGAACTCCAGTTGCGTCCGCCGTACGGACTGCCAGTGCCGGTGAAAGCCGGTTGATCTGGGTTGTCTGGATGACATACGGAGCATTCTATTTTTGTCGGACGAATATCTCCGCTGCGGTGCCTGGAATGACAGCGCCTCTATCCGCGGGCGGATTGGGCTTGGATCCACTACGGGTGGGAGTGATTCTGGCGGCGTTAAAGATTTGTTACGGACTCGGGCAGCTGGTCAATGGCCAGCTTTCGGAACGGGTTTCGCCCCGTTTGCTGCTGGCGATTGGAATGTTCGGGTCCGCGCTACTCAACGTGTTATTTGGGTTGGGGTCCGGGTTTTATTTTTTGCTCTTCGTATGGGCGTGTAATGGTTATTGCCAATCGTTGGGTTGGACACCGTGTGTGCGAGTGGTCGGCAACTGGATTCCGATATCGTGGCGCGGCAAGGCGTTGGGGATCATTGGGACCGGTTACCAGGTCACCTTGGGATTGACCTATCTGGTGGCGGCATACTCCGCCCAGCGGTTCGGTTGGCGCGGCGCCGTGTTTGTGCCGGCCGGTGTGTTGACAGTTGCTGGGATTGCCACGCTGTTTTTGCTGGATGAAACACCAGCAAACGTTGCCACGGATTCGGAATCTGAGGAGGGCAAGAGACCGCGTTCATTAACGCTCAAGAGAGGGGTTTCTGAGAACCTCTACCTGACGCTTTACAACCCAACTTTGTGGTTGCTCGGTCTCTCGCTGGGACTTCTCAATGCATGTCGATATGGGTTTCTCGACTGGGGTTTGACGCACCTTATGGAGGTCCAGCAGACCACGATTGGCAAAGCAGGGCTGAAATATTGCGTCATCGCGTTAGGGGCGGTCTTGGGATCGTATTGTGCGGGTGTTGCCACCGACCGATTTTTTGGTGGACGACGGGCGCCAGTGGTCTGTTTGTTGTTGTTGCTGCTGGGGCTATTGACGTTGTTGTATGAATCCGTTTCTCGTTCTTCTGTCGGTGGAACGATTGTGTTACTGATGGTCATTGGTTTTTGTATCTATGGACCCCAGGTGTTATTGGTGGGAACGGCCCCAGCCGATTTAGCCCACAAGGGAACTGCCGCAGCTGCTGCTGGGTTTGTCAACTTCATGGGGTATATGGGTGCGGCGACAGGTGACGTAGTAACCGGTTACTACTCCATCGCAGAGCACGGTGGTTGGCAGCTAACCATTTTCATTTGGGCTGGCTGGGCTTTCGCAGCAGCGTTGGCATCCGGTTTGCTTTGGAATGCGACTGCCAGCCAACTGACGTTACTGGCGGGCTGGGTCCCGGTTGTTGTCGGAGTGGGTTTGCTGCTGCTGTCCGCAGTGCTCGTGTTTTTTGTTACCGGAATACATTGGGTTGTGATCACGGCGTCTGGCGGGGCGGTTTTGTTACCACTGGCGCGACGTCGTGAACCCCGGCTGGCGTGGTTGACTGGGATTGCAAGTCTGGTCGGGTTGATCGGTTTATTGCTTGGCGGGGTTCCAGATCAAGGTCTTTCTTCTTGGTACACTGTGTTGCCTCGAGTAGGCCACGGGCTGGGTGTCCTGGCTGCTTTGATGGTGGTGGTCGAAAAAAGGTAGCCAGTTCATGCAGGTCATTATTATTGGTGCTGGCCGCGGTAGCCGGTTGATGCCAACAACGGCAGATCATCCCAAGTGTTTCGCCGAAGTGGCTAATCGACGTCTCATTGACTGGTCCCTGCAGGCCTTTCAGGAAAACCCGGTTCAGTCAATTGGGCCTGACCAGGTCTGTTTCATTGGTGGATACCAGATCGCGAAGGTGAGGAGTGCGTTTCCCCAGTTTACGTTTCGGCATAACGAAAAATGGCAAGAGAATAATATTCTGGCCTCCTTGTTTTGTGCCGAGGATCTTATGCATGATGGCTTTCTTTGTGCCTATTCTGACATCCTCTTCACTCCAGCAGTGATTGGTAGCCTGATCGCGAGTCAGGCAGAGATTACGTTAGGTGTGGATACCGAGTGGCTTGGGAGATACGTGGGGCGAACAGAACACCCATCGGACGACGCGGAAAAGGTGACTGCCAGCAAGGGACGAGTCCTGCGTATCAGTCGTCAGCTTGACGAACAGGATGCCCACGGTGAATTCATTGGCGTAGCGCGTTTTTCCGCAGCGGGTGCCGCCCAATTGATCGAACACTACCACCGCTGCCGACGGGAGTTTGCGGGTCATCCCTGGGGAGCAGCTGCGGTGTTTGAAAAGGCTTATTTGATTCAGCTTCTGGAAGAGATGCTACTGCGCGGGGTGGCCATGGCGCATGTTGACACGCCGGGTGGATACATTGAGGTCGATACGCAACAGGATTTCCAGTATGCGCGGGAACATTGGACTGGAAACCATCTTCGGAGGTAAGTCATGGACCAGTTGCCACTGTTCCCCGCTTCGATTATCGGATCCCTGCCGCGTCCTGCCGGGGTGCGTGAGTTAGTCACTGGAAATCGGGACTGGGACGAGCCGGGTTACCGATTTGAAATGGAGACAGCGATTCGCGACATCGTGGCGATGCAGGAAGAAGCCGGCTTGGATGTCGTTTCGGACGGCGAGTGGTGGCGTAAATCGTACATTGGCGTCGTCGCTGAACTAGCCCACGGATTCGAATTGAGTCGCAATCCGGTCGATGGAAGACCCTGGACGATTGTGGTTGATCGCCTCAGCCCGCGTGAACCCGGTTTCATTGCCCGTGAGGTTGCTTTCCTCAAGACTCTGACACAGCGTGCAATCAAGACGACGTTGCCCGCTCCGGCGCTACTTGGCGAGCGCATGTGGGATGCCGAGAAGTCAGCGGCGGCTTATCCTACACGCGAGGACTTTATCCGCGACTGCGTACCTATCCTTCGCCAGGAAGTTGAAATATTAGCGCAGTCGGGTGCTGCGATAATACAGATCGATGATCCGCATCTCTGCCTGTTCGTCGACGACCGCGTACGAGCGGATTACGCGCATCCGGATCAGGCAGCAGATTTCTCGGTGGACATGAATAATCAGTTGATTGACGGGATCGAAGGTGTCACCATGGCCGTCCACCTCTGCCGTCGCGCTGGTGCACGCGTCCGCGGTGAAGCAGACCATACCGGTGGTTTTGAGAAGATCATGCCGCAGCTGAGAAGACTGGCGGCGGGTCATGTTACGCTGGAATTTACTGCGCCGGGTGCCGGCGATTTCTCGATTCTCAGTCAGCTGCCGGTTGAGACGCAGGTGGGATTAGGGTGCGTCAGTTGCCAGCCAGGCCAGGTGGATTCGGTCGATGCGATTGTCGGACGGGTGGAAACCGCGCTTAAGTATCTGGAGCCGGAGCGGATTACGCTGAACCCCGATTGTGGATTTGCTCCAGGTTCTGCGGCCGATGTAAGTCTTGAGGAGGTCCGTCAGAAACTCAAGAATGAAACATCCGCAGCTCGCATCCTGCGTGATCGATACACTTGACCAGGGTGCGCGTGTGCGGGGTTGAACTGGTATCTGGCTCAAGATCTGCGGCACCGATTTTAGCGTGACGTCTGAAAACGCGCGCGGGCGTTACCGAGGCCTGTAATGTCGACCTCGACGGTATCGCCCCGGGCAACCCACTTGGTTTGCACCACGCTACCCAGCATGACGATCCATCCGGCGGGCAACTCGCGTCCCCGTCGTGACGTTTCGTTGGCGAGCCACACCAGGGCTTCCAGGGGGTGACCGTGGATGATGTCGCGACCAAATCCTCTACCGACTTCCGCCCCGTTAATACGCATGACTCCTTCCAGGCCTGCTAAATCGAGTTGTTGCCACGCGTTGACGGCCTCTCCCAGGACGATCCCGGCACCAAAAAAGTCGTCGGCGACCCAGGTTCGACTGTCCGGGATACGACGGCCAAAATCGACATAGCGATCGTCCACAATTTCGATCGCCGCGAAGAGTGCCGATACGGCGTGGGAAACGCTATCGCGGGTGTGGGGGGCATCACTGGCACAGATTGCGCTACCAAGTTGTACTGCGATTTCACATTCGACGCCCACATGGAGAAATGAATCAAAATCAAAGGAGCCGTCCTGAAATCGCACGGTACTGTCAAAAATTCCTCCAGCACACGGATGAGGCATGCCCAGGAATTCCTGCATCACCGAGGTGGTACAACCGATTTTGGTTCCCACTGGATGACCGTGCCCGGCCTCGATCAGGCGTCGGTGCAGGGCGTCCTGAATTGCCATGGCGTCGTCGATCTCTTGGGGTTGCAGATGTGCCGGCAGATCTCCAATAGGCAGCGGCGGTTGAGCACGCCCTTGTTGTAGTCGTTGCGCTGCGTCGTCCAGATGGGCAATGGAAAAGGGCATGAGAAGGCCTGTCTCAGTAGAAAGTGGTTGGACTAGCGAGTGTCGTGATTTGGAGAGACGGATGCTGGCCGCGGTGTGCACGTGGTCTGCCCGCCGATTGTTGGATGCCACAAGTCGCGCGTCAATCGTACTGCCGACCAACGCCCTGCTGTTTGTCTGCTATACTGAGCCCCGGCATTCTGGAGTGGACCGGATTCGCGGGAGGGCGCTCGCTCCCCGGATCTTTGGCCGCGGTACCGGCGCTGTCTATTGAAACCTGGCAACCGGGGACTTGCTCGTGAAACGCTCTTTTTCGAGATCCGTTCGAGCTGCGGCACTGGTTCCGTTGATCGTGTTTTGTGGCAATGGGTTGACCCGGGGCCAGCCAGTTCGACCTTTCGCTGAGCTGGCGGTGAAGTACGAGCGCGAAGTACGGCCCGTGTTGAAAGCGTTCTGCTTGAAGTGCCATTCCGGCGACGAGCCTCAGGGAGATTTGGATTTACAGCACTTCCAGACACTGCGTGACGTGCGTCGCGGGACAGGGACCTGGATCCAAATTGTCGAACTGTTAGCGAATGGGGAGATGCCTCCCGAAGACGCCCCACAGCCTGAGCCGATCCAGCGCAAAGTACTGCAAGGCTGGGCTGAGCAGTATCTGCGGGCCGAAGCGCTGGCCAGTGCAGGCGATCCGGGACCTGTGGTACTGCGCCGGCTCAATAACGCGGAGTATACCTATACGCTCCGTGATTTGACGGGAGTTGCCTTGAATCCAGCCCGCACGTTTCCCAGCGAAGGGGCAGCAGGTGAGGGGTTTACCAACACTGGAAACGCCCTGGTGATGTCACCCGGACTGTTGAGGAAATATCTCGACGCGGGAAAGGAAATCGCTGCGCACGCGGTTCTGCTACCTGCCGGGTTTCGGTTTTCACCCAATACGACACGACGGGACTGGACCGATGAAAGTCTGTCAGCGATTCGCGGATTTTACGGAGAGTACAGTGTTGTTGAGAGGCTGGCGGATCATTACGGTCACGGGATGTCGCACTTGGGAAAGGCGGGGCGTTTGCCGTTAGAGCGGTACTTCGCCGCCACGCTTGCTGAACGCGAGGCCCTCCAGTCGGGTGACAAGACGATTGCAGATGTCGCTGCGCAAACTAACCTCAATGCCCGGTACCTGGGCAACTTATGGTCTGTCTTGAACGCTGCTGACGGGTCGCTGCTGTTGGATCAACTGCGTGCTCAGTGGCGTCAGGCGTCGCCCGATGCAGCTGCGGATCTGACCCAATACGTGCGCACCTGGCAAAAAGGAGTGTGGACATTTAACCCGGTCGGCTTGCTGGGTCGCAAGGGAAGCCGCTCGCGGTGGATGGAAGCCGTCAGTCCGCTGCTGACACAGCATGAATTGCGATTCCCTGTTCCGGCGCGCCAGGAGGCGGACAAAACAAAAGAGTTTGTTGTCTCGCTGGTCGCGGGAGATGCAGGAGACGGCAATCAGCATGATTTTGTGGTCTGGACACAACCGCGGCTGGTTGCCGACGGAAAGCCTGATGTGCCGCTGCGCGGCTGGTTGACTGCCGGTGGCCAGCCGCTCGACGCGGATTCGGTTTGCGTCCAGGCCCCATCGGTGATCACGGTTCACGTGCCGGCTGAGCTGGCAGGTCGCCTGCTTGTGACCACGGCGCGTCTGGCGCCCAAGGGTCTGGCAGGAAGTGTGCAAACGGAAGTGGTTGCTGGAATTCCCGCCGCCCCATCCGGGCTGAGACCGAGCGAAGTTCTGGTGAAGCTGGAACACGTCAACATTGGCGCTGACAAAAGAACGGTTTCTTATCGGCGACCGATTCTCGTCGGTGAGAAGAGCGAATCCCGGAAACGTTTTGCAGCAGCGATGGAAGACTTCCGGAGGCTCTTTCCAGCGGCCCTCTGCTATACGCAGATCGTACCTGTCGACGAATTGCTGACATTGACATTGTTGTATCGCGAGGATGATCATCTGGCGCGGTTGATGCTTGATGCTGATCAGGTGGACCGGCTTGACAGGTTGTGGGACGAATTGCGTTACGTGAGTCACGAACCCCTTCGACTGGTGGATGTCCTAGACTCACTGCTGGAAACAACGATCGATCATCCGCAGGCCGGGATTTTTGACAATGCGGTTAAGTCTTTTAACGCGCGGGCTGATGCGTTCCGCAAAAAACTTGTGGCGAGCGAAAGATTGCATGTCGACGCGCTTGTCGACTTTACATCACAGGTTTGGCGCCGGCCTCTGACAAAGATAGAGGAGACTGATTTGCGGAACCTGTATGGGAAGCTCCGCGAGCTCTCGTTGTCGCATGAAGAGGCCTTTCGATTGTCATTGGCACGCATCTTCGTCGCGTCGCCCTTCTTGTATCGTCTGGAAGTACCTCCTGAAGGTGCAGATCCAGCTCCAGTGACCGATCGCGAACTGGCAAGTCGCTTGAGTTACTTTCTCTGGTCGTCGATGCCGGATGACGAGCTGCGCAGCGTGGTAGCCAGCGGCGCACTACACGAACCCGGAATACTGATCCATCAGGCCCAGCGGATGCTCAAGGACGGACGTGTGCGACGGTTGGCGACCGAGTTTGCCTGTCAGTGGTTGCACATACACGACTTCGACCCGCTCGAACAAAAAAGCGAGAAGCACTTTCCCAAGTTTGTGGAATTGCGAGGTGCCATGTACGAGGAGTCGATCCGATTCTTGACCGACCTGTTTCAGACCGATGGTTCCTTGTTGAGCCTCCTCAATGCCGACCATACTTTTGTCAATGGTCCCCTGGCGGAGTTTTACGGAATTCCGGGGGTCGAAGGTGCGACCTGGCAGCGCGCCGAAGGCGTCCAGCAACAGGGGCGTGGTGGGATTCTGGCTTGGGCGACAACTCTGGCGAAACAATCGGGCGCGACCCGTACCAGCCCGATTTTGCGGGGCAATTGGATCAGCGAAGTACTGCTTGGCGAAAAGTTGCCGAAGCCACCGAAAAATGTACCGCAACTTGCTGATGTGGCTCCCGCCGGATTGACAGAACGCCAGCTCATCGCTCGGCACAGTCAAGACGCAGCATGTGCTAAATGCCATGCGCGGATCGACCCCTTTGGATTCGCACTGGAACATTTCAATGGAATTGGTCGGTGGCGTGAAAAAGACGTCAACGGATTAGCAATCGATTCCCAGACCACGTTGCCTGACGGGACACAGATTGACGGGTTGCCCGGTTTGCGGGACTATGTTCTGCATCAGCGTCGCGACGAGTTCTTGCGGCAGTTTTGCCGTAAACTCCTGGGTTATGCGCTGGGTCGCGAAATCCAGCTCTCCGACCGGCCGCTGGTCGATACCATGCTAGCGCGACTGGCCGCTAGCGATTACCGTTTTACGGCGGCAGTCGAGACCATTGTCTTGAGTCAACAGTTTCGGATGATCCGTGGAAAATCGTTGAACGATTGACAGTGGTTCACGAGGCAAGGTGTACAATAAATCTTACTGTTGGCTGAATCGAGCAACCGGAGTGTTTTCATGAAACACCACTTGTCCCGCCGAACAATGCTTCGTGGTCTTGGTGTCAGCATGGCTTTGCCCTGGATGGAGTCGCGCGTTGTCTGGGGTGACACGCAGCGATCCGCACCGGCGAGTCAAGCTCCCGTCCGTGTGGCGGTGCTCTTTTCGGGGAGCGGTTTTCATGCCGGCCATTGGTGGGCCAAAGGTGCCGGCAGAGAGATGGAGATGGGTCCTGTCCTGGAGCCGCTGTCTGCGTTCCGTGAGAAGCTGCTTTTTGTGGGCGGGCTCTACAATGAACAGGCTCTGAAAGGCAACATCCACAGTTCACAAACCGGCAACCTGTTGTCGGGTGCTCCGCTGGCGGATGGTGGCGAAATTCGCAGCGGAACCAGTTTTGATCAGGTGCTCGCGAGGCATTACGGGCGGTCAACGAAAATCCCCAGCCTGGTACTGGGTTGTGAGCGGTCCAACCCGGGGATCCACAAAAATTACTCGATGCTCTACAGCTCACATATTTCCTGGAGTTCACCCACCGCGCCGACGCCTTTGGAGCTTTATCCGTCGCTGGCGTTCGATCGCTTGTTCAAGGACCAGGCGGAGCGTGGTGAACAGAGTGTGCTGGATGCGGTGCTGGGTGAAGCGACCCGGTTCCGCCAGCGGGTCAGCCGCCGCGATCAACAAAAGCTCGATGAGTATCTCAATTCGGTGCGCGAGGTTGAGCGACGCATCGAACAAGCGGGAAAGCAAGGTGAGTTGCAGGGTTGGCGCCCGACGATCGACAAGCCGAATTTGCCGAGGCCGGCAGAAGGGATTCCGAAAAATCTCGCGGAACATGCACAGTTAATGTGTGACATTCTGGTGCTGGGTTTTCAAACCGATACCACTCGTGTTGCCACATTGAAAATCAATAACGATCATAGCTACATGCAGTTTCCGCATCTGGGTGTCGAAGTGGGACACCACGAGCTGTCGCATTCCGACCGCGGTGTCCAATCTCCTGATTGGTTGAAAGTCAATCATTTTTGCTTGGAACAACTGGCGTACATTGCCGG
>PBOG01000137.1 GCA_002724245.1 Planctomycetaceae bacterium | reverse complement strand
GAGGCAGGTAGTCGGACCACCGGACACGGTTTCTATTTTCTGCGTGGCGATGCGGTTCGATTGGAGCTGGCGCTACAGCAGTATGCAATTGATCTGCTGGTCCAGGAAGGGTTCACCCCATTGGTGACACCAGACCTTTGCCGTGACGAAATTGTTGAAGGTGTTGGCTTTATTCCGCGTGGTCCCGAGACACAAATTTACAGCATCGCCGACAGCCCTTTGAGCCTGGTGGCGACAGCCGAAATTACGCTGGCCGGCATGTACGCGGAGCAAACACTCAAAGCCGAGGATCTGCCGCTTCGGTTATGCGGTATTAGTCACTGCTTTCGGACTGAAGCCGGCGCGCACGGCCGTGCTACACGCGGTCTCTACCGGGTGCACCAATTCACGAAGGTCGAGATGTTTGCTTTCTCATTGCCGGAGACGAGCGATGCCTTGCTGGATGAACTCTGCGCGCTGGAGTGCCGCATTTTTGACGAATTGGAGATACCTTTCAGAGTAGTTGATACGGCGACGGGTGATCTGGGTGGTCCGGCCTATCGGAAATTTGATCTGGAAGCCTGGATGCCCGGTCGCGGTGAAGCTGGGGACTGGGGTGAGGTAACGAGTACTTCCAATTGCACGGACTACCAGTCGCGCCGTCTGCATATTCGTTACAAATCGCAGGACCAGAAAGGTACGCGTTTTGTGCATACTCTCAACGGAACCGCTTTGGCACTCAGTCGCGCCGTGCTGGCGATTCTAGAAAATCACCAGCAAGCAGATGGTAGTGTGCGCGTTCCACCTCCACTGCAAAAGTGGATGGGACAGGAGTTCATTGTCCCTCGTGGCGAGACTGCGAAGTGAGCCATGGAGCTCAGCTGCGCCACCAGCTTTCCGGCGGATCCCCTGGTTTCCACAAAAAACAGGGCTAGTCAACCGGGCCGTTTCATCATAGTCTCGATAGTTGGGTTTCTCATGAAATTCTGACTACCGCAGCGGTGCCAATCGTGAGGCCGTTATGGTAGCCGCTACCCTGCAGAGGCTACCATTCGCCAGTACAGCTGGATCGACGACAACGGTTCAAAACACGTGCGTGGTACCTGCTGACTTTCACCCCTGTAAGGCATTGCCTGAAATGACTAAGCCCTCCGTTTCCGAAATCGAACAAATTGTAATGACACACGTCAAGGAAACCGCTCGGGAACGGGCGAAGGACTTGACGGGCGACACGAATATCATCGGACTTGGGCTCGATTCGCTGGAACGGCTGGATGTGGTGGCCCGTGTCGAAGCAGAATTTGGTATTCGAATCCCTGAAGTGGTACTGATTGATTTAGAGACATGTAAAGAAATCGCTGGTGCCATCCAGGAACAACTGTCGGATTCCGAGAAGAATGGTGAGTCGGTTGTCGGCGAGTATTACGACTTTGACAAGATTCCGGAACTCGTCCAGTTCGACAAGACCCTCAAGATGCTGGCGGATGCCGGGGAGGGAAATCCCTTCTTTACGGTGCACGAGTCGATCAGTAACAATTTGACGCGCATCGGAGATCGTGAATTCATCAATTATTCCGGCAACAATTACCTTGGGATGTCGGGTGATCCCGACGTGACTGAGGCCGCCAAAGCGGCGCTCGACCTTTACGGTACGAGTGTTTCCGCGAGTCGTCTGGTCTCCGGTACGCGACCGATTCACACAGAGCTGGAGCAGGAGATCTGCCAGTTTATCGGTTGTGAGGATTCGATTACGTTTACCAGTGGGCACTCGACCAATACAACGGTGATTGGTCACCTGATGGGCGCAGGTGATTTAATTATCCACGACGATCTGGTGCACAACAGCATTATCACCGGTGCGCTTCTTTCGGGCGCTCGGCGGCGTCCCTTCCCGCACAATGACTGGCAAGCCCTGGACGACATTCTTGGCGAAGTGCGCCATCAGTATCGCAAGGTGCTGGTGATCATCGAGGGTGTTTACAGTATGGATGGCGACTACGCTAATCTGCCGGCCTTTATTGAAGTGAAACAGCGGCACCAGGCACTGTTGCTGGTCGATGAGGCGCATTCCATTGGCACAATGGGCATGACCGGTCGCGGGATGGGCGAGTTTTTTGACGTCCAGCCAGCCGACGTCGATATCTGGATGGGAACGCTGAGCAAGGCCTTTGGGTCTTCGGGTGGCTATGTGGCAGGCCGTGAGCCCATTATTCGCTATATGAAACACACATCACCAGGCGTGATTTTTACGTTGGGACTGTGTCCTGCGAGTTCCGCTGCGGCGTTGACGGTGTTCAAAAAATTAAGAGACAACCCGGAACAGGTCGCTACGTTGCAGGCCCGCGCCTCTTATTTCCTGCAGCTCAGCCGGCAACACAAATTCAATACGGGCGATAGCCAGGACACTCCTATTATCCCGGTAATTCTGGGTAATTCTCTGCACGCTGTCCGGGCGTCACGAATGATGCATGAACGGGGCATCAGTGTGCAACCGATCATGCACCCCGCGGTCAACGAAGCCGGTGCCCGATTGCGGTTCTTTGTTAATGCGCTGCACTCCGACGAGCAACTCGAAACGACGGTCGAGAACCTGGCTGCAGTGTTGGAGGAGATTGATCCCAAGTACGTCGGTAAGGGTGTGGCCCAATCCTGAGACACCACGGGTGCGATCCGCCCGTCGCCTGGATTCTTGTGTGATGTTTCGCAGGTGACCGGGGTGAGTATCGCGAGTTGCGTACTGCCTGCCGGTTGGCTTATTCGGCCGCTGCGGCAGTCGCCGAATCTGGGGAACGCGGCGCCAGAATGACGTTGAGTGCCAGCGCCGCCACGAACAGCCCCCCCCCGCCGATATTGATCCAGGAGCCATTGGCTGAGCTGCTGGGAAAGAGCAGGCCGCCGGCCGCCGCCACTAATAAAGCACGTACCAGGAGATTGGCCGGTTTTGCCAGATATCCGGCGATTGCCGCTGCCAGGGCGACGACACCAATCACGCCGGTACCGACGGCGAGCGCCAGGTCCGACCACGGAGCGTACGAGCTTTTCGCGATCTCCAACAGCTCAGCCGCGTTACCCTGGCCGGTCTTGCGGGCCTCCATCCAGGCATTCCACTTGTCTTGATCCATCAACAACAGTGCGGGACGATAGACAAACATGAAAGGCAGTGAAAACCCGACCAGGGAAAAGGCAAAGGCAGACAGGGAAGTCCGCATGATGTTGGCCTGGGCGATCGAAGCGGCCGCGTAACCAGCCAGCGCCACCGGCGGTGTGACCATCGACATCATGCCGAAATAGAAGATGAACAGGTGCGCGGCGAGGGGAATCACACCCAGCTCACCTAGCAGAGATCCCATCAGCGTGGCCATCAACAGGTAGCAGACCACCGAGGGAACGCCCATTCCCAGAATGATCGAACAGCCCATGATTCCGACCAGGGCGAGCGCCAGATTCGTTTGTACGACACCCTTGATGACCGTACTGAAGTCGGTGGCAATTCCCGTTTCCTGCACAATGCCGATAATGATGCCCACGCAGGCGCTCGCCGCGACCAGCGAGACGCCATTGCGCGCTGCTTTGGCCATGGCGGTGCCAAAGGAGGGACGCCAGGCAGGGTGACAGAGGCCAAACACCAGCAGCCCGACGGTCCCCATGATGCACGATTTCAAGATGTCTTCGAACGTTTGGGAGAATGATTGAAGATCAAGCTCACCTTGACTTTGCAGTCGTAACAAGTTGCCGGCCACGATTAGCCCAAAGATGCCCAAGGCACCAATGCGGGGAGCTTTGCCCACATTCAGTTCTTTGCGCACGGTACTGAACAGCAAAATGACCACCAGTGCCCCGGTGACCGCGGCGAATGGTGAAAAACTCAACAGCAACAGGCCGATCAGCGCGCCCAGTGCGCCAAAAAAGACGGCCGCTTCGAACAGGGAAAGGGGACGTTTTCCGGTGTCTTGTTGGGTCAGCGTGACGGTACCAATGCGACGTGAATAGAAGTGGACAAAGAGCCAGATCGAGAGGTAGTAGAGGATGGCCGGTATAGCGGCGGCTCGAGCGACTTCCAGGAATGTCACTTGGGGTTCGACAATTTCCAGCATCATGTAGGCGCCGGCGCCCATCACGGGTGGCACCAAGGCACCGCCGGCGGCAGCTGCCGCGGTCACGCCCCCCGCGATGTGGGGCTGGAAACCGGCGTTCCGCATCATCGGGATGGTGAATGTACCGGTGGTCACGGCGTTAGCTACCGCACTACCGGACAGCGACCCCATCAGCCCGCTGCCCAGCACCGAAACCTTGGCGGGTCCGCCGGGGCTACGGCCGAACATGCGTTCGGAAAAGTCAATGATGAACTGAGTGGCCCCGGACATCTCCAGGAAGGAACCAAAAACGACAAACAGGAAAACGTACTTGAACATCACACCTGCTGCCGGTCCGAATACGCCCAAGGTCTGCAGGAAGGTCGTGCTGACGATATCCTGCACCTCTTGTCCCGCGTGGGGCAGCAGCCAGCCGGGCATTTCCGCCCAGTCGTAGGCGAGACTGGCATGGCAGTAATAGGTGTGTCCGACAAAGAACAGAGCCAGCAATGGCACGATCCAGCCGATCGAACGACGGGTGGCTTCAAAGACGAGGCCCAGGCCGATCAGGCCAATCATAAAGTCCCAGTGCGTTTCGGCACCCGCACGGTTTCCCAGTGAGAGATCATTGGCCCACCAGGCCCAGCCTTTTGGTCCAAACCAGGGTTCCGTTTGAATGATTACGTACCCACAGGCCACCACAACCATCGCTGCCAGCGTCAGGTCCAGACCGCGTGACGCAACGTGCCCTTTGAACTTCTTGATAGCGGGGAATTCAAGAAAACAGATGACCAACCCCAGCATCACGAACAGTGCCAGCGCAGACTGCGGCTGCAGACTGGGAAAGTTCATTTCCACAACAGTGAACAGGCAGAGCGCAATGCCACAAAACGTGACGATCAGTTGTCGGGTCCGTTCGAACCCCCCTGGCGTTTCCCCTTGCACTATTTTTCCTTGCCCGCGTCTTCCTTGGTCGCGTCTGCGCTCGCCTCCGGGGCGGCTGGTGTTTCGCCGTCTGCTACAGCCGCGGCTGGCGCAGACTCGCTGGCTGCGTCGGCGACCGCTGCTTCGGGCCAGATCTTGATCTCTTTGTAAAAGCGGATCGCGCCCGGATGAAATTCAGTACCGGTGAAACGGGCGGCGTTCTTTTCATTAATCGCCTTACCGGCCGGGTGTTTGGAAGCGATTGCCGCACGGTGTTCCCAGATCGTCTTGGTGAGCTGGTAGACACGCTCTTCGTCTTCTGAGGCAGAAGTAATCAGATGCATCGAGCCCACATTCAGCCCCGCAAAATCGTCGGTCAGATCGGAGTACTTGTCCTTAGTGACGGTAAACGGCTGGAAGAAGTCGTACTGTGCGACCAGTGTCTCTCGCACCTTAGCATCGAAGGGAATAAAGAAGATGTCGTGGGAACTACAGGCCTGGATGATTGACCCGGTCGGTACCGCCCCGCCCAGGAAGGCGGCATCGGCGTTGCCATCGGCGAGCAGGTCAACGGCACCGCTCTGCGTATTGTTCATCGGGGAAAAATCATCGTAGGTGACGCCATGCCCTTCCAGGAGGGGGCCGACAAACATCTCAAATCCCGCCCCGGAGGGGCCGACTACCACACGCTTGCCTTTGAGCTGGGCCAGCGACTGGATCCCGGAATCCTGCTTGGTAATAAACATGGCGACATTTGGCGCCAGGGTCACGATCGCTCGAATGTCGTACTTCTTGTCCCAGGAAGATTCGCCCCGCGCGGCAAAATAGCTGATAGCTGAATTGGAGAGTGCCAGCTGCAGTTTGCCATCGGACAGCCCGCGAATATTCGCCTGAGAACCTTTCGTGCCTTTGGCCTGGACTTTCCAGTTATTGTCCCCCTTTTGTTCATTGAGCACTTCGGCAATGGCTCCACCGACCACATTGAAGGCCCCGCCGACCGGAGCGGTCCCCATGCTCAAGAAGGCTCGTCTTCCTGTCGATCCACCAGCCGATCCGCCCGTTCCGCTCGACGAGTCACCACCGCCGCATCCGGCGAGCGACAACAGTGTGATTAGCAACAGGAGCCGGGTTAAAATGGAAAACGACGACTTGCTGCGCATGGTTTTGTCCCTTGGCAATCAGAGAGCGGGTCTCTATCTACATTGACGCGAAGACGAATCGTACCATGCGTTTTTGTGGTGTGCCAGTCTGCGGAGCTGGTACCAACCAGGAGGGCTGGGGCTGTTGCCAGTGTGAGTTGGCCTGTGCCGCTGCCAACGGGTTGCCGCCCCACGTTACTGGCTGAGGAATCGATCCCAGGTCAGGTCCGTCCGGGAATTCTGCGAATCAGGGAGCCAGCAGTAAATCGGCTGGGCTTCAGGCGGCCGCTCGTTGCATGAGCTGTTTGCGGACAGAGTCGGGCAGATCGAGTCGATGCACCGCGGGCTGTTCCCGCAGCACTTCGGTGAGCAGTTCCAGTTGTTCCGGTACGCTCAAAGCCAGGTCCAGAAAGATCCAACGCTGGTTGGCGAATTCGCAACATCCACCACCCTGCCCGTCCAGCCACTCGCGGCGAATCTGGTAGCCCAGTTGCCGGGCCACCGCGAGTAGGTAATCCAGCCGTTCCACTGTGTGCATCCCAGCTTCTCCATCTTCCACAACCCGAGCTTGTCCAGGCGGTCTTGTCTGGCCGGTTCCACCGGCCGTTCCTGCGGGTCGCGGATTATAGCGGCTTGATGTACAGAATCCCATCTCGATTCGACGATACGAACAGCAGCGTTAAACATGCTGCTCGCAACAAGTTAAGTATGGGTAACTGTCAAAGGGTAGAAGCTGAATGCGGCCAGGAAAGGCGGTCAAAATGTAACGCCTGAAGATCGCGTGAAGATAGAGCGGACTGGAAACTGTTTCCGGTCGGGTATTCGACGGAGAGAACGAAACTTATGACGAACTGTTCAGGAGATGCCGTCAGCCTGGAAGAGCAAGTGGAACGACTGAAAGTCCAGTTGGCCGAGGCGCAGAAGATGACTGCCCTGGGTGAATTGATTGGCACGACGACCCACGAATTCAACAACGTGCTGATGACGGTGATCAATTACGCCCAGATGGGGATCCGTCGCAAGGATGAAGCAACGCGCGACAAGGCGCTGGAAAAGATTCTTTTGGCGGGTCAGCGGGCGGCGAAGATTACGAACACGATTCTGGGTATTGCCCGTAACCGCTCTGAATCACGGGAACCGACCAACCTGGCGACATTAATCGAGGAAGCCCTGGTGCTGCTGGAACGAGAGATGACCAAATACCGGATCGCGGTCGAGGTCGATTTAGCTCGTGTTCCGACCGCCCTGGTGAATGGAAATCAAATCCAGCAGGTCTTGTTTAATTTGCTGACGAATGCCCGGCAGGCGATGCCCAATGGTGGGCGGATCCTGATTCAGTTACGTGACAACCCGGCCGAACAGATGGTGGTGCTGACGGTACGTGATACCGGCGCTGGAATCGCCGCCGATCGCTTGCCGCAGATCTTCGATCCGTTCTTTACCACCAAGCGTGGTCCTGATGAAAGTGGTAAAGGGGGTACCGGTTTGGGTTTGTGCAGTTGTCGGGAGATCATTGAGTCCCACCGGGGCCGGATCCGTGTCGCCAGTACGGTCGGCAAAGGAACGGCGTTCACGATCAAGTTGCCCGCGGTGGCGGTCCGTGAAGCGGGGGTCGTGGCTCCCGGAATGCCCGTTCCCACGACGCCCGCGCCTTCACGTTAAACGGGCCAGCGGAGTGATCAGATTGTCGAGACTGGTAGCCTCGACACAGGCCTGGCGCAGAGCCCAAGTTCATGGCAGCGCAGGGGCGGATTTGCTTGCTGTGGTAACCTGCCGCTGGTTACACTGAGCGTGTTGGTTT
>PBOG01000136.1 GCA_002724245.1 Planctomycetaceae bacterium | reverse complement strand
GTTGGGGCAGTTGCTGCTGGAGGAGTTGCTGTTAAGGGAGTTGCTGTTGAGGGAGTTGCTGTTGAGGGAGTTGCTGTTGAGGGAGTTGCTGTTGAGGGAGGACGCCAGGTACCCGGACTCCGAGACGGCTCTTGCTGCGGCGAGTCAAATTCCATGAACCGCTCCGATCGAGTGAGTGACGACTGACCAAGGTGATTTGGAAAATGGGCGAGCGTTTGTGTTATCGCTCTGATGCCGTGGGGTGTCTTGTATTATAGCCGTGCGCGTATCACCATGTGTTGTGGCAATACAAATTGCCGGCTGTGAACCGGCTGTTCTTGCAGGGTCGTGTATAGATGGTCAGCGAAAGTGTGTATAGGTGCAGAATGTAATGGCTGAAGTTGGGGAGCCGATTTATTTTCCTCCAGTGACTACGGCTCTGGAAGGTGGGTTGTTGCGTGTCGGGGGGCAGTTAACGCCAGACTGGTTGTTGGCTGCTTATGGACGTGGGATTTTTCCTTGGCCCGTCATTGAGGACGAGTGGGAGGTGCTCGCGTGGTTTTCACCTGACCCCAGAGCGGTCATAGAATTGGATGGTTTACATGTCTCTCGGCGTTTGGCGCGCCGCATTCGCAGCGGCCAGTTTCAGGTTACGTTGAATCGTGATTTTTCTGGAGTCATCTCAGGTTGCATGGCGCCGCGGCGAGATGACTGTGGGACTTGGATTACTCCAGAAATCCGTAGTGCTTATCAGCGTTTGCATGAGTTGGGGTATGCACACAGCGTAGAGGTGTGGAGTGAGACGAAGCTGGTAGGCGGCTTGTACGGTGTCGCGCTTGGTGGGATGTTTGCGGGAGAGTCTATGTTCCATAGGGAACGAGATGCCTCCAAGATTGCGTTGTTTTGCCTGCAATCACATCTCCGTCAAAGAGGATTTACGTTGTTTGACATTCAGCAGCAAACCAACCACTCAAAGAGTATGGGGGCGGTGGAAATACCCCGGACAGAGTTTTTGTTGCGTTTGAACAGCGCGTTGACATTACCCGTGACATTTGGTGATTGTTCAGATGACGATATCTTGCTGTGTACGTGATTGGGTGTTGGGGCGGTGCGCCATGATAGTGGCGTCCGGAATAGAAACGGTGACAAGAAGTATGGTGGTTAATTTCAAAGTACAGGAGGGCTGCATGTGAATCTTTCGCCTGCAGAACAGGAACGGTATTCACGCCAGTTGGGTGCGGGGGTGCTTTCCGAAGAAGCGCAGTTGAATTTACGTCGATCTACTGCACTGGTCACTCGAGTGGGTGGGATGGGAGGCCCTGCGGCGTTGATGCTGACCATGGCTGGAGTTGGGCGGGTGATTATTGCCCATGGAGGCGACTTGATCTCACCAGACCTCAACCGCCAGGTGTTGGGTTCTGAAGCGGTAATCGATCGACCTCGTGCCCCGCATTTTGCGGATTACCTGAGATCGATGAATCGCTTTGTTGAAGTCGACTACGTTGACCATGAGCCATCCGACAGTGAAGCCCTGGAACTGGCATGCAAATCAAATATTGTGCTTTCCTGCCCGCCCACATTTGAAGAGCGTTTACGGCTCAATCGGGCGGCTACGAAAGCTGGTGTCCCGTTGATCGACGCAGCCCAATGGGGGATGACGGGAACGATGATGGTCGTCCGGGCAGGGCTGACCGCTTGTCTGCAATGCGTCTATCCTCAGCCACCTCCGTTTGAGGAGTTTTTTCCTGTCGTAGGCGCGATTTCTTCTGCGATTGGTTCCCTAGCGGCATTGGAGGCAATAAAGATCCTCTCCGGAACCGGGAACCCGCTATTTGGGAAGATGTTGACGTATGATGGTTTTCAAGGACGCGTCACGACTATGGAATTAACGCGTACTGAGGCTTGTCCGTGTTGTGGGGGCCTTTGAGACGTTGGCCGGTTTAGGGGAGATGCGGCAATGAAGATTCGTGTGGTTACGATGGGGCGCCACTATCACGAAACTGAGGGCTTGCCCGAGTTTTTGGAGTTACAGGAAGCGGCATCATTGGATGATGCGATTGATCGACTTGGAGAGTTGTTGTCCCCAGGCGCGAGCTTTCCCGGCTCCTGTCTGATTGCCGTATCGGGGAAGCATGTGGGGACGATTGCCTCACATTCTGCGGTTTCTCTGGGGGACGGCGATGAATTGATGTTGCTTGCGCCAGTTGCCGGTGGTTAGAGGCCATCCTATAATCCGCGGCTTGTTCGATTCTTTCGAGCCAGATTACGGACCCGACGATATGAAGATCCATGAGTATCAAGGCAAACAGCTTCTGGCTGCTGCCGGGGTTACGGTGCCACGTGGCATTGTTGCCAGGACACCCGATGAAGCGGCTGCCGCTTTTACCGAACTGGGTGGTGAAATCGCCGTGATGAAATCTCAGATTCACGCGGGGGGACGCGGTAAGGGACGCTTTAAGGAACAGCCTGACCAGCCGGGTGTCGTGTTGATTCGGTCTGCGGATGAAGCACGGGCGAATGCCGAGCGGATGCTGGGTAACACTTTGGTGACGATTCAAACAGGTGAAGCAGGCAAAACGGTCAACGTGCTCTTTGTCGAGCAGGGTTTGAACATTGCCCGCGAACTTTACCTGGGAATTGTGGTCGACCGGGAGTCGGGTGGTCCGGTTGTGATCGCTTCGTCCGAAGGTGGAATGGCGATCGAAGAAGTTGCGGCTGAAACGCCTGAGAAGATTTTCCGGGAAGCGTTTGATATTGGTGTTGGTTTGCTGCCAAGCCAGGTTCAAAGCCTGTCCGACCAACTTGGGCTGGAAGGTCAAGCAGCACGTAGCGCAGAAGTCTTCTTGCCAAAGCTCTGCCAGTTTTTTGTTGAGAATGACTGCAGTATGGCTGAGATCAATCCATTGGTTGTGACTGCCGAAGGTGAGCTGACTCCGTTGGATGCCAAAGTCAGCTTTGATGACAACGCATTATTTCGGCATGAGGGGGTTGCCGAGTTGCGTGACCTCAGCGAGGAGGATGCAGCGGAAGTCCGCGCGGGTAACGCCGGTCTCAGTTACGTCAATCTGGATGGAAACATTGGTTGCCTGGTCAATGGCGCCGGACTTGCCATGAGTACCATGGACTTGATTAAGCTTCATGGTGGAGAGCCTGCAAACTTCCTGGACGTTGGTGGTGGCGCTAACGTCGAAGCGGTAACCGAGGCCTTTCGGATCATCTTGGATGATCCCAATGTGAAGGCGGTGCTGGTCAATATCTTTGGCGGCATTATGAAGTGCGACACGATTGTCGAAGCGATTCTGGAAGCGTACGAAAAGGTAGGTTTCAGCGTGCCATTAGTCGTCCGTCTGGAAGGCACGAATGTTGAATTGGCGCGTACTATGTTGGCCGACAGCGATCGAGACATCATTACAGCAACGGATTTGACGGATGCGGCCAAGAAAGTGGTGGCAACCCTCATTGCGTGACATTTGCACCTGCTCGTCGTTTCCAGAAGAGTAGCTCAAAGAGACGGAAAGACAGACCAATGAGTATTCTTGTTGACAAAGACACTCGCGTAATTTGCCAGGGACTTACTGGACGAGCGGGATTATTTCATAGCCAGAAGTGCCGCGAGTATGCGCGTGACGAATGTCGGCGCGATAGTCCGGTGTTTCTGGGTGGCGTGACACCCGGAAAAGGGGGAACCGAGGTTGACGGTTTTCCGGTGTTCAACAAAGTCGCTGACGCAGTCGAGGCGGTCGGTGCTAACACATCAATGGTTTTTGTGCCCCCGCGATTTTGTGCCGATGCAATCATCGAAGCTGCCGATGCGGGCATTAAGTTGATTGTCGCGATCACCGAAGGTGTTCCGGTTCTTGATATGGTTCGCGCAAAGAATTATATCGACCAGACAGATAGCCGCCTTGTTGGGCCGAATTGTCCCGGGGTCATTACCCCTGGTGTGGCAAAGATTGGCATCATGCCCGGTTATATTCACACGCAGGGCACCGTGGGACTGATCAGTCGTAGCGGTACCTTGACCTATGAGGCTGCGTGGCAAATGGGACGCGTTGGGTTAGGCCAATCGACGTGCGTTGGCATTGGTGGCGATCCAATCATTGGTACCAACTTCATTGATCTGCTCGATCTATTTCAGAACGATCCGGGTACGGAAGCCATCTTGATGATTGGAGAAATAGGTGGCAACGCTGAGGAGCAGGCGGCTGAGTACATCAAGGAAAAGGTGACCAAACCGGTGGCGGCCTTTATTGCGGGGCGGACTGCACCACCTGGCAAGCGTATGGGGCACGCCGGTGCGATCATTTCTGGTGGGAAAGGGACTGCTGCTGAGAAGGTAGCGGCTTTGGAAGCCGTCGGTATCGAAGTGGCACAGAGTCCAGCCGATATGGGCGAGGCGATGCAACGCGCGATCGCTCGCCAGGCTTAGCAGTTGGTTCGAATAACCTGCTGGTGTGCTTGTCGTGCCGTAGTAGCCAGGAATCTGGGAAGAACAGACTGTACCTGCGGTTTGGCGGTCTGATTTTTTTCTGGGCAGAGTGCTAATGCCCACGACGGATCGGAATTAGCGCAAGATGCCGGCGCGGATCATCAATGTGTCGTTCATTTCGAAGCTCTCGCTGGGATCTTTCCGATAGAGAACTTCCCGGCCGGTGACCCATCCGACCTCAAGAAATCCGCGCCGACGTCTCAGGCGTAATTCGGCCTCCGAGCCCCATTCCATACCAAGAATGAGACGGACGTCATTGATGTCGATTTGGTCACTGTGCGCATTCTCGGTGATCGGTGGCATGGCAATGCGTTCCACGGTCCAGCTGCCACCTCCGTACTCTCCCGCCATATACCACCAAAGGTCGTAATTTCCAAGCGAAGTCCAGTATTGCGAGACCTTGGGTTTGGGAAAGTACAAATCGAAGCGGGCCTGGTCGTCTGGCTCCCAAATCAGACCTGCTGCGGGGAGCAGTTTAAGGTCCAAGCGGTCCAGATAGACTACGCCTGCTTTCAGGGTCGCTTGGGGTGTTACCCGCAAACGTACCAGTCCCTGTCCGAGGATGCGAAAACTCTGTGAATTGAATGTTTGGAAGTCTGAGAAGAACCCGGTGCGCACGCCGAGTTCCACACCCATGACACGGTTGGGATCCGAGGACCAGGATGAATCAACGAAAAAGCTATAGGCCTTGGAAGGAAGTTCAGGGGAAGTATTGCTTGGACCTTGCCATAGGTGCAGGGAAAATGAGGGAATGACAAACAAGGGTTGGTTGGAAGTCAGGAAGTCTGGGAATGAGAAAGGGAGACTGAGGTCTGTGTCATGGCTCTGCAGTTGCCGGTCACTCTGTCCGCCAACCAGCCAGGTGTGTCGCAACCTGGGCGCGTAAACGACGCGATTGGATTTGCCGAGTGGATTTTGCAAGGGTTGGAAACTCGGGTCGAACCAATTACTTGGTTTCCAGCCATCGGGAAAGAGGGAGTCAGCTGGTGCTGCGCCTGGGTAGACAGCGTATGGTGCTGTGGGAGCAGCTCCTATTGGAGGTGGGACAGCAGGTGGTGGAATCTGAGTGTTTGCAGGGGGGCTGATGACGGCGGGTGGTACGAATGTGGATGGAGGCTGGTTGCCGGATTGGGGATTGGTCGCGTAGGGATCCCAACTCGGAGCCTGCAATGTGGCTGCTGGCGTCGCTGGTGGTTGGCTGCTGAATTCACTAGCGGGTCGACGTTGCTGAAAGGCGGTTTGCGCCATTGGCGCTGATTTCGGAATCCGCACCAATGGAGGTTCTGCGCTGGCAATATCGCAGCATAGCGACAGGGCGATCAACAGTGAGAACCGGCACGTGTGAGAAGGCACGGTTTGGCTCAGGTTGTGTCGTCAGACAGGGGGAAACCAGGGGCAAGAACAAAGTCCGCGGCTGGGGTAAGTACCACGACGTCGTTGACCGGTCAAGGGCGAATCGTGCTCGTGTGCAACGATAGAAGAGGGTGTCGAAGCGACATCGTGGATTTTCCGATTGTGATGCAGGTGCGGGGCAACGGGTGTTGTGCATGGACAGCCGATTCGTCAGAATTCGTCGCGGTGTCTCGGGTGGTTCAGCCGATGGAGTGTTTCAACTCACGCCACCTGTTTTTGGTTGGCCAACTTGAGAAGCTTGTGCAAACAGCGGAGCTGTGGGATGGGGCAGGAAAACCAACATGAAACGCGGTTGGTGAGTCTGCCAGCGGAGAGTGCGGCCGGTCCTGGCCAGTTACGGTACGACAGGTCTTTTCAAGGGATGACAGCCACCCAGTTCCTGGGTGCTTTCAATGACAACCTCTTCAAGCAATTGGTCTTGCTTATTTGCATTGACGTAGCACAGAAGACAGAGTCAAGCGATGTTTATCAGCCAGTTGCCCAGGCCCTGTTTGCTTTGCCTTTTGTATTGTTTTCCGGTTTCGCAGGCTTTCTTTCTGACCGCCTTAGCAAACGTCGAATCGTAGTCCTCTGCAAGGGAATTGAGATTGGCGTGATGCTGGCTGGCATGTGCGTATTTTTGCTGGCTCGAAGTTCGGCCGATCCCTCGCTTGTCCTGTTGTTCTGCGTTCTGGCAGTGATGGGCACCCAGAGCGCTTTTTTTGGACCGGCGAAGTATGGGATCCTCCCCGAGTTACTCTCCGAACGAAACTTGCCAGCAGCAAATGGAACCATTCAAATGACGACCTTTCTGGCCATCATTTTCGGGACCGCCGCCGCCGGTTACGGAAAGGACCTGCTTCGAGAAGATTTGTGGATTATCTCTGTCGGTTGTCTGGCGATTGCAATCCTAGGGACGCTGACTTCCTTGTTAATACGTCGGACTTCACCAGCACAGCCGACCTTGCAGTTTGACCCGTCTTCCTTGCTCGTGAATCGCGACACTTGGAAAATGCTGGTTCGTGACCGCACGTTGTTTGGAGTCCTGTTGGTTTCTTCATTGTTCTGGATGATTGGTGGTGTTCTCCTGCCGGCGGTCAATGCCTTCGGTAAGAACCAGCTGGGAATTGGTGACAGTCGTACCAGCATCATGTCAGCTAGTATTGGATTTGGCATCGCGGCGGGCTGTGCGTTGGCCGGCAAGTTGTCCCAGTCTCGGATCCGTTTTGAATTAGTCACCTTTGGCTCCTGGGGACTAGTGTTCGGTTTGTGTTGTCTGGCGGGACTTGGGCTATTTGATTTCGCAGCAATGCCTGCCCAGGCGGAATCAGCTGCTGACGTGTCTGCCGTTGAGGAACTGGTTGTCGTCGCACCTGCCGAAGCGGAGCCGGCCACTGACGCATCCGCCGTAGGAACATCGTTCTCCATCGCACCCGTCGAGTGGATTGCGTGGATGCTCCTGGTTGAGTTGGGCGTATCCGCAGGCTTGTTTGTCGTTCCACTGCAGGTTTTTATGCAGACACGACCACCGGTAGAACATAAGGGACGGATGATTGGTGCAATGAATCTCATTAACTGGATCGCCATCCTTGCGGCCTCCGTGTTCTACTATCTGTGCGCGGTTCTGCTAAGTCCAGTAAGTTGGACGTTCGGCGTGCTCGCCGCAGTGATTCTTCCGGTGGCGATTTTCTATCGACCCTCGCATCGGATCAGACTCTCTTGATTGATGACGCAGCGGCTGGTTGGTGGGGAGGGTTCATCAGTCCACTGCCAATTATCTGCGTGGCTCGGTTTCATCGATTTGCTGACCAATCGTACTGCGGCGTCTCACCGGCAGGCCAGTACATATCATGTGAACGTTGCCAGTTAGCGTTTCAGAGACCAGAATGAGGGAGCCGGTGGTTTTGCCGAGGTTGTTTTGATACGCAGCACCAGGTGATTGCCCCGTTGCGTTGAACGGGGTGAGTGTCACTGGCCAGATTTGGAGCAGAAAATTGTCAGGTGAGATGAGCAATTCGGTTGAAATGGGTTTGGATAGCGCATGATTCAAGTGACCAATCTCACTAAACGGTTTCATAGCGGGGGACAGGAAGTGCTCGCGGTGAACCGACTTTCGTTTTCTATCGGGAAAGGTGAAGTGTACGGGCTTCTGGGGCCAAATGGTGCTGGTAAAACAACGACCATTCGTATGATCGTGGGGCTCTTGCAACCGGATGAGGGGTATGCGCTGGTAGATGGTTTTCGCAGTTCTTCCGATGCGGATGAAGTCAAGGCCCGCCTCGGTCTTGTCTCCGCCAACGATGGTATTTATCCCTGGTTAACTGTGCGCGAAATGCTGCTGTTTTTTGCTGATTTGTACGGAGTGTCTCCACACGCTGCAGCGGAACGGTTGGATCAACTGGTTACCCTGTTCGACCTTGGTGATTACCTGAACCGTCGTTGCAGTGTGATCAGTACTGGCCAGCGTCAGCGCGTGATTATGGCGAGAGCTCTGATGCACTCCCCGCCCGTGATGTTACTGGATGAACCCACACGAGGGCTTGATGTTGTCGGCAGCCAGGTTGTTTTTGATTACATTCAGTATTTGAGGGAACAGGGTGTTGCTGTCTTGGTCAGCACACACCGACTCGACGAGGCACAACGATTGTGCAATCGTTTTGGCCTCTTGCATCAAGGCAGATTGTGGCAAGAGGGGACATTAGCTGAGCTGCAGCGCAATACCGGCTGTAATACGCTGGTCGCAATGTTTACACAGCTTTTTCGCGGTGATCGAAGAGCCGCGCCACCGGCACCGCAGACATTCGCACCCCAGCCAGAAGCAAGTGACCCGCAGAAGGGCTGATCTGGGCACAATCTCAATATGGTCGACAATCCAGCAGGCTTCGAATCTCGGCAACGCAGACGATCTGTGCGCGGAATGCCGACGCGTTTGCTTCGATTGTGTCTCAAGGAGTTGCGTGAGACCTTGCGAGACCGTCGGACGATCGTGACGTTGCTCCTGATGCCCCCCTTGCTTTATTCGCTTCTAGGGCTTGCCTTCCAGAAGTTCATCATGACCGCGTTTGAACCGTTGGGTCGTGTTGAATTGCAGATCGGTGTAGAGTCCGAGGAAGCCAGAACTTCTTTGCAGTCGTTCTTGTCTGAAGGGAACCGAATATTCAAGTTGCAGCGAGATGAGAAGCTGGCTGCCGTACAAGGGGCTGGTGGAGCGGATCTGGCTGATACTGAGCTTGGCGAGGATGCAAAAAGCCTTCCGGAGCCAGCGGTCGAAAAGTCCCCAGAGTTGTCAGATCAACTACTGCAAAACCCGGCCATTCCTGAAGTTCGTCGCGTGAGCATCGTTGTGATTCGTCCGGGCTATTTGGATGAAGCTGTTCGCGAGGGCGTGATTGACCTGGGATTGCGTCTGACAAACGTTTCCCGGTCGGACCGGCCTAATCGGCCTCGTCCACTAACTGGAGTTTACGTTTACCGGTCTGCTTCTCCAATCAGTGAAGCTGCAGTGCGTTATTGCGAGGAGCGGTTGGATCTGCTGAATCAGGATTTTGTCGAGCGTCGCTTGCCTGCGATGTTGAGATTGAATTGGCCGCTTGAATTACCGGTGGCAATGGAACATGAACTGGTCAACGCGAAACCGGTTTCATTTGCGAGCACACTGATTCCACTAATTCTCATTTTGATGACGGTCACGGGTGCTGTTTACCCAGCTATTGACCTGACTGCAGGCGAACGTGAACGCGGCACCCTGGAAACATTGATGGCTGCTCCCGTGCCACGTCTTGGCTTATTGGCAGGGAAATACGTTGCGGTGGTTACGGTGTCACTCTTGACGGCTGTCGTCAATTTGGGCGCGATGGCGTTGACGATCGTAGTGACAGGCGTAGAGCAAATGGTGTTCGGGCCCGGCGGCATGAGTCTGAGCGTGTTGGCAAAGACTCTTGGTTTAATGGTGTTGTTCGCGTCGTTCTTTGCCGCGATTCTGTTGGCACTAACCAGTTTTGCTCGCAGTTTTAAAGAAGCGCAATCGTATTTGATTCCTGTCATTTTGTTGGCGTTGTTTCCGGGAGTACTGGCATTGACTCCAGGGTTGGTATTCAACCAGCTCTTGGCGATTGTTCCAGTCATCAATGTAGTGTTGTTGGCCAGGGACTTGTTTCAGGACGCCGTGAATCCTGCACTCGCGACAGCGACGATTCTTTCGACACTGTTCTACGCTATGGCGGCGCTCGGTCTGGCAGGGAGGATTTTTGGTACCGATGCCGTGCTTTACGGAAGCCAGGTAACCTGGCTTGAGTTGTTGCGTCCAACCAAACGCCGCCCAGAAGTTCCGAGTGTGTCTGCCGCGTTATTTTGTGTTGCCTTGGTGTTTCCGGTGTACTTTGTCGGCGCCAACTTACTGGGGCGTTGGGGCGCAAGGTCGGGCGTTTACTATCAATTGTTGATGGCCGGCGCGACGACGTTACTCGTGTTTGGTTTTTTGCCCTGGGTAGTGGCACGTTTACAGCGGCTCAACTTGGCAGAGACTTTTCGACTCCGGCGACCTCCTTGGATTGCGTTTCCTGCCGGTCTGTTACTGGGGCTTGCGCTCTGGCCATTGGCCTACGAAATTTGTTTATTGAATCAATGGCTGGGATTGTTGTCATTTGGTCCTGACTTGATCGAAACCGTGAACCAGCAGTTGCGGTCATGGCGGGAAGTGAATGTGGCCTTATTGATTGTTGCGTTGGCGGTTTGTCCGGCAATTTGTGAAGAGTGGCTATTTCGTGGCTACTTGTTCAGTTCGCTGTCTCGCGTGACTTCGCCGGCCCGAGCGATATTGTTTTCGGCGACCTTGTTCGGAGCTTTTCATGTTGTCACAAGTGTCCTGGCGCTGGAGCGATTCTTGCCGAGTACTTTCTTGGGTATCGTGTTGGGCTGGGTCTGCTGGCGTACGCGAAGCATCTTGCCTGGAATCCTGATTCACACCTGTCACAATGGTTCTGTTCTCTTGATTGCCTATTACCAGAGTGAGCTGGAAGACCTGGGTTTCGGCCATGATGAAAGAGCTCATTTGCCGTTGGCGTGGCTTGTTGTGTCGTTGGCATCGGTGCTTGTTGGTCTTGGTATGCTTGGGTTGGCAACCAGGTATTTGCTCCCGTCCAGCAATCATCAGGAACCAGTAGAGACGCCTTGATCGTGCCAGCCGAGTGCGCGCATTCTTGTTCGGCCTCAACGCGCAGGCCACACGCGTTGAGGATTTCGCTAGTCAGGACCTGTTATCCCATAGAGAGAGGTATGATTCATGGCACGTGTTAGGATCGGTGTAACGGGATCAGGATTCATGGGGCGGACGCACGTTGATGCTGCACATCGTTTGGAAACAACGGAAATCGTCGCAGTGGCAGGTGGCGAGCGGGCGGTCAAGCTTGCTACGGATTATCAAATTGCCTGGGAACCGGACACAGCTTCCCTTATCCGTCGAGATGATTTGGACGCGATTGTGATTGCGACGCCGCACCATTGTCACGTTGAGGAAGGTTTGTTGGCGGCGGAGACTGGCAAGCATGCACTCATCGAGAAGCCCCTGGCAACGTCTCTGGAAGATTGTGACCGGCTGATTGAGGCGTTCGATCAACGTGGGCTAACTTTGTCGGTTGGTTACCACCAGCGTTTCAGGGACTCGAATTTGCTTACGCGTGAGTTAATCCAATCTGGTGCGATCGGGTCTGTCCGCTGCATTCAGATGTCAGCGCTTTTTGATGCTGAGGCGATGCGAGCGGACTCCGGTTTTGGTGGCGACTGGGGATGGTGGCGAGATCCGCGAAGTGTCGCCCATTTGTTGAACAGTGCTCCACATAATGTCGATTTGTGTCGTTGGTGGATGGGCACAGAGGTCAGTAGTGCCGTGGGACACTCTGCCACATTGAGAGAAGACAACCCGAATGAAAATACGACAATGGCATTATTGTCTTTTGCGAATGGCGCCATGGCCACATTTTGGTCTTCCAGCATGGTGCCAACGCCCGGTTTCTCCGGAGAAGATTTTCGTTTTCGTATTATGGGTGACGATGGATTGATTGATTTGAATCCATTTGACGAACTTCGTGTGGCACGTGGTGGAAAGTGGGAAACCGTGCACAAACAGCCCCCAGTCGAATTTGACAATGCCAACGCGGCATTTGAAATGGGGCGTATGCAGGCGTACTGCGGCCAAATGGAAGCTTTCGTGCAAGCGTCGCAGGGGATGGAAAGTGGAGTTGGGACGGCGCTTGATGGTCGTGCGGGAGTACGTGCTGTTGTCGATATGTTGGCCAATCCACAGGCCTGATGCGCAACAAGCGATGGCCATAAATGGTTGTGGTTGACCGCGGCCGATAGCGGATCACCGCAGGAGGACAATTGACACGGGCCCGTGTTGTCCTATGGGCGATAGCTCTAGTACTGTCTGTGAGTGCTCTGAATGACGCGTGTGGCCGTCACGTGTGGCACCTGCGAGTGCCTCAAGAATTCCCGTTTGCCACGAATACGTACTCGTTGCTTACAGTAGCGGTGTAGATTTAACCCGGGTGAGGGAGTGACGAATGCGGTGATCTTGCCGAGATCATTCTTGAGCACGTAGGGGGGGATTCGCTTTTGAGCATCGACTTTTGAAACGGTCGGTAGTAGCCAACCGTTTTGCTCTCCTGCAGTGCGACTGGCACCTGGTTGTCTCACACCTGTGCCCACCGGTCCTTGTTGACCGTCATAGATACTCGATTCATTGGATCGTTTGTACTGAATCCGCAAAGGGTTAGAGAGAGCTTCTTTTTTCAGGCTGGAAAGACGGTCGATGCGCGTCAGTAATTTGTGGGCGCGGGCCCGTGTCACAATGTTCTTGCCATATTTGGCCAACCTGGCAGTTTCATGGTGCAATGTGTCGAAAGTCCATTGCTCCATCGGTTGAGCGATTGTGGAGGTGAGTTGAAGTACCAGCCCGTTAATCGTTGCCTGTCCGTTGTTGGGGTCGGCTGCTTGGGATGTTGCAGCTGGCGACAATATCTGCGCGTTTGGATTGGTTATAGGCCGGTGGTATGTGGAGCGAGCCACAAATGAGTCAGCGAGGCCAGAGACTGGCTTGCTGTGCTCTGCTCGCGACAACCGACCGGAATGTTCGGACCGGAGATTTGATTTGTGGATCCAGCGAAATTCACCGCTAGGCGGTGCAATTTCATACATCGTCTGGGAGGGAACGCCGTGGTGAAGTGTCACAGTTCGTACGCCTCGAATCAGCAGACGCTCACCCTGTTTGAGTTGTACGACCGACTGCAAGTTGAATGTTCCCATGAGGCGAGAGCCAATCCAGCACTTCACATTCGCCGAAGATGTTTGCCCCACACGATGATCGTCTGTGACGAGAATGTCTTCTTTCGCAACGAGACTGAAACTCGATTCGACAGGCCTTACCGCTACCCAGTCCTCCGAAGCCTTTTGATAGCATTCCAGCCGAGTATTTCTCGGAATCCGATTCGTGGCGTAAAAGTGCTTGCCTGGGCCCGCCCGTAACACTGCGGAACCCGTGGCGACAAAGTCGATTTTGGGTTTTGAGGACAGCTCACGCCCTGCCGAAGCCAGGCAGCACCACAGGCAGAGGGCGACACTCGCCCCATGGAAGAGAGTGCGAACCGGTTTGGCCGAGTGTCTCAAACGATTTGGGAGCAAACGCTGATGCATAGGCGAAAATGCCTTACAGTGGGACGCTGCCGGCGCACGCTGGCGCTGATTTCGTGGCTGGTTTTGCCGAATGGGCGTTTTTCAGGAAGAGAGTTGGCGAGTAATAGGGGAAGCCCCATTGGTTTTCAAGGTCATTTGGGGAGGCCGACAACCTGTTTCAAGTCCCCTTAACTGCCCTTGCAAGCGGGAACGACCGTCCTATAATCCGTAATTCAGCGTGTCGTTGGTGGCATTCGAGTCGGCTCGGGGCCTTGGCGATGTGGTGAATTGCGGGTGTAGCTCAGTTGGCAGAGCACAACGTTGCCAACGTTGTTGTCGTGGGTTCGAATCCCATCACCCGCTCTGGTGGAGCGGCGCATCCGTAGCGACGGGAAGTCAAGATTGCTGTGCCCCCGTCGCCGGCGGCGTTTCGTATCATGCATAAGGCCTGTACAGAGCGCTTTCTCTTTGTCTCTTTGGCCGTCTGGCTTTGATGGGTGGATGTATGAGTAGCGATATTACTGACGAAGTAACGCCTGACGAACTTGAAGCGGAAGAACTGGCGGCCGAGCAAGAGGGGCCAGATCGGTTGTCTCTTGAGGTTCAGGTTGAAAGTCCGGGCGATTGTCAGCGGCATGTCACAGTGACGGTATCACGGGCTGATATCGATCGCTATGTAGAAAGCGAGCTAGGCGAGCTCATTCCGACTGCTGAGGTCCCAGGTTTTCGCCCCGGTCGGGCTCCCCGCCAACTGGTTGCCAAACGATTCCGAGACCAGGTGTCGGACAAAGTCAAAGGATCTTTGTTGCTTGATAGTCTGGAGCAAGTGAGCGAAGAACATCAGTTTTCCGCAATTAGCGAACCAGATCTCGATATTGGCTCCGTGGAGTTGCCGCAGGAAGGTGACTTTACATTTGAGTTTGATATCGAGGTTCGTCCCGAGTTTGAATTGCCGGAATGGAAGGATCTTGAGCTGGAAAGGCCAGTGCGCGAATTTGGTAGCGCAGACATCGATGAACGTTTGCAGAGGTCGTTGTCGCGATACGCAGAGCGGAAAACGAAAACAGAAGCCGTTGAATTGGACGACTATTTGACGCTTGACATCGTTTTCAAGCACGACGGCAAGGTGTTGTCTGAGCTAGAGGGCGAAAACATTCAATTGCGACCGAAGTTAAGTCTTCGAGATGCTCAGATCGAAGATTTTGGGAGCGTCGTTGTCGGTGCTAGCGCTGGAGAGCGACGTGAGACCAAGCTTACCCTCGGCGATCAGTTAGCTGACGAAGCATTGCGCGGTCAGGAAGTGGACCTGGAAATCGACGTCCTTGAGGTGCAGCATCTCGAATACCCTGAGCTGACCCCAGCATTCCTCGACGAGATTGGTGGATTTTCCGACGAAGGCGATTTGCGCGACGCAATTCAAGAACAGTTGCAACGTGAGCTGGAACAGAGGCAAAATCAGAGTATGCGGGAGCAGATTACAGCTGTTTTGACCGCTTCAGCGGACTGGGAGCTGCCTCCTGATCTGCTTCAGCGCCAATCGAGTCGTGAGTTGCAGAGGGCAGTGATGGAGCTGCGGTCTGCCGGTTTGGACGACGAGACGATTCAGGCTTATGCGAATTCGTTTCAACAAAACAGTCAGGAATCTGCTCGGAAAGCGCTCAAGGAACATTTTATTTTCGAACGCATCGCTGAAGACGAAGGTATCGAGGCGACGGATTCGGATTACGACGATGAAATTCGGAATATTGCAATTCAGAGTGACGAATCGCCCCGACGAGTGCGCGCACGCATGGAAAAACGCGGGCAGATGGACACGCTGTCCAATCTCATCGTAGAACGTAAGGTGATCGAGTTGATTTGTTCGAAGGCGAAGTTCTCCGAAGTTGAAATTGAGAGCTCTGTCGTTGACACAACAGCAATGGATCATGCAGTTGTGCCGAGCGACGAATCGGACATTCCCGTGGCAAAACATGGAGGAGATGCCCAAGCACTACAGCAACCAGCAGACCGTTCCTAGCGGCACGTGCTGGTGTGGAATGGTTCGCGTTGCCCCGAAGGCGCTTTAAGTGGAGGTGCGGCCAGGCTGACGCGACAAGTTAATTAGACGTCATGTCATCTAGGCAAGCAGCAATTCTGGCCCAACAGGTGCAACGATTGTGTACTGCGTGAAGAATCATCTGGCAATATTTGGCTTCAGCCCTCCGGGTGTTTTTCACGGTGTCTAAGACTGGCTTGTAACAGGCGGTTGCCTGCCGGTGTCTGGTTGTCGAAGTTATCGGCAGAGAAGGAAATCTCAATAATGCAATCAAGCTTGCCACTATCCAACTCGTATTCTTATCAGAGTTATCAGCGCCAGCGGCAATTGACGCTCGGCGATCTATTACTAGAGAACCGAATCGTCTTTCTGCAGGGTGAAATCTATACCGGAAATGCAAACGAAGTGGTAATGAAACTGCTTTACTTGCAGAGTGAAAACCGCCGCAAGGATATCCATTTCTATCTGAATTCACCTGGTGGTGATGTCGCGTCGACGTTGGCTATTTATGACACGATGCAGATTTTGGGATGTCCAGTTGCTACCTATTGTGTTGGCCAGGCAGCTAGTGGTGCTGCGGTGTTGTTAGCCGGCGGCACTAAAGGCAAGCGTTTTGCCCTGCCGCACGCACGCATTATGTTGCATCAGCCATTCGGGGGTGTCAGTGGGCAGGTCAGTGATATCGAAATTCAGGCCGCCGAGATCCTGCGAAATCGTGAGATGCTAAATCAGATTCTTGCGGACCACACAAGCCAACCCTTGGAACGCATTGCTGAAGATACGGACAGGGACTTTTTCCTGGGTGCTGAACAAGCCAAGGAATACGGTTTGGTAGATGATTTGCTCTCCAAGCCTCAAGTAGATATTGACGACGAGATCGACGACAAGGAGTAAACCGCCGATGCCTTTGATTCCCTATGTTGTCGAGAAAAATGGGCAGCAAGAGCGCGCCTACGACATTTACAGCCGGCTGCTAAAAGATCGCATCATATTTCTCGGAACCGCTGTTAATGATGAGGTGGCGAACTCTATTGTCGCTCAGATGATATTTTTGCAGTCTGACGACCCAAAAGCGGAAATACATTTCTACATCAACTCCCCAGGGGGAAGTGTGACAGCAGGGTTGGCAATTTACGACACAATGCAGTTTGTTACATGCGACGTGGCAACGTATTGTTTGGGGCAGGCTTCTTCGATGGGGGCAGTTTTGCTGACCGCTGGCGCACCCGGTAAGCGTTTTGCCCTGCCAAATGCCCGAATCATGATCCACCAACCGCTAGCGGGGATGCAAGGCACAGCGGAAGAGATCATGATTCACGCCAAAGAGCTGCAACGGGTGAAGCACCGTATGAATGAGATCTTACTGAAACATACCGGGAATCCACTGGACAAGATCGAAAAGGATACCGATCGCGATTGTTTCATGAGTGCAGAGGAAGCCAGAGAATACAGCCTGATTGACAATGTGATTGAGCAGATGGCTGCGGAAACGGATTGAACTGAGCACCAGTCCGGATAACGCAAAGGATAATTTTGTTTTCTCTTCAGCCTTGTAGTGTCGGGCTGCAGTGAGTCTCTTCTACTGAGCGAGGGTCAAGGATGACCGGACGCTGGCTGATCACGATCACGCTAGTCGTGTTCTCGACAATGTCTACCGGGTGTGTTGTTTCCAGACGTTCAGTACAACGCTGGATCAATATGAAGAACAATGAAATTGTTGCATATGAGGACATTATTGCTGAGTTAGAGCACGAAAACGCAAAGCTCAGAGCGACGCAATCGCGTGCGGCAGATGAACCCGCTGGCGAGACGAATACGGATGATTTGAATATCGAACTGCCACTTGAGGATGACGGATCAAGTACGCCGCGGATTCCTGCGGAACTAGAACCCGCGCGAGCAGTGGAAGGTGATTCTGCGAGTGCGTCATTCCGTTCGGAGGAAGTGGCGGATCCGACGGCAACTCGCGATGCAGCGTCTATTACCCACCTCGGACTGGACGTGCGTAAGGTGTCGATTCCCGGTCGTTCTAATGACAACACCGATACGGTCTTGAAGGTCATCGTGCAGCCTCGTGACCAGGCAGAAAATGTGGTTCCGGTAGCCGGGGCTTTGACACTTGTTGTTTTGAATCCGCAGCTGCGTACACGTGTGGCACGATGGGAGTTTGGTGCGTCTCAGACACGGCAGTGGATTGAAGCAACGTCGCGCGATGCAGGTCTTCACGTTCCCTTGCCAGGATCTGGGGAATGGGGCGAAAGACAGGACTTGGATCTGTTTGTGCGCTACGTCACTGCCGACGGAAGGCGATTGGAAGCGCAGTGTCCGCTTCGTTTTTTGGAGCCAGCTGAACCCAGTCGCTGGTCCCGACGTGCTCCGGCCAGCCGCTCTCGGGATAACGCAGTCCGTGCCGCTTCGGCGACGATGACCAGTCGGGTGCGGGTGCCAGTTGAGTCGGTTCCAGAATGGAGCCCACGGCGGTAGAGGCACTCACTGAAACGATCATTCGGCCAGCGAGCCAGGCAATCCAACGCATCAAGAGCTTGGGTGGCGTCGGGTGGTTGTTACTTCTGTTGCTTCGCGCCGCGCGAGTGTTGCGCGAGCCAGTCGATTGCAGCGGTATCGATACCTTCGTGTCCTCCTTCAAAGATGGTAATTCGGGATCGAGCTGCGCGCCGGCGTAAATAGATTGGGCGGCCAAAAGCAGGGTCCTGGACGAGATCCGACGGTTGCGGATTCGTCAATCGTCCATTGGGCTGACTGAGTTGCTGAATTTCTTCCTCACTGACCGTGGGATACTGACCACTACGGGCGATAGTGTTGAATGCATCAATGGAGTGCCGTATTGGTACCGATCCCTGGTGGCCATCATGGACTCCAGCTGCGATGTCGAGTGGCACACCGGTGGCCTGGTGAAGAAATGTCAATGGTGACCTGTTACGGTATTGTCGATCGACGAATTCACTGTCGCCTGGAACACCACTGCAACTGTTTCTGATCATCCTGCCATAGTTGGTGCGGGCATGCTTGCGATGCCAGGCTTTCAGGTCGCTGATTCCCACCCACGCACTTGCGGCTGCCCACAAGTCAGGGTGACGTGCTGCCATCAACATTGTCATGTGACCACCACCAGAAACGCCTGTCAGGTAGATGCGGCGGGCGTCGATTGCATAACGACTTTGTACCCAATGGATCGCATCCAGAATATCTTGTTGCGCCAGTTCTGAGCCGCACGCATGCGGGTGATTGTTCGGGCCGCGAAAATGCGGCAAAAGGCAAATCCAACCGCGCTCCGCCGCCTGCTGTTCCAGGTCTTCGCGACGCTGCTCGACGCCAGCGCTCCAACTGTGAAGAGAAACCAGTAGGGGAGTTGGTGCTGCCCCTGGACGAAACGACGGAGGAAGTATGACATAGCAGGGTTGCTCCGTTGCATCGATTGAACTGGGGACGTGAACCTTGAGTCGATGAGGCTGTGCTGGTTTTGTGATGAGTCGCCATGATTCGTCGAAAAAGTCAGCTCGTACGACTTTTCCGGGCATCAGCGCATCTGGTGCTTGTGATGTGTCAATGACCGCCCAGTCGGGGAGCTTTGGGTTCTGCAAGGAATTGGTCCGATCGTGGCCTTCACGAAAGGTCAGCCCACTGTTGAAGACCACGTACTTGCCCGGATTTCTGGGGTTGGGATAGATGAACGCGGGTATGTGGTGCGCAGCACTATACACCTGCTCGCCAACCCGGAGTATTTTTTCGTTCCATTCAATCGGAAGTGTCTTGGTCAAATCTGCAATGATTTGATTGGAGTGAACGTCACCCCAGAGAATCAGGTTCTTTGTTCGAATGTCTTCAGCCGTAATGTGAATATCTTGCTTCACCGGTAGTTCACCTCGCATCAATGCCCGCCAGCGTTCGGAGAGATGCTTGAGCTCGAACTTTACCCAACGGTCAATCTGGGAATGTTTTGATCGTTGAGAGGGTGTGACCACGATAAATGGTGTGAGGAATGCGTCATCGATCGGGCCCTGTAAACCGGGGCGTTTTCGAAGAGCGTCTTGCGAAGTGAGTTCTTCAAGAGGTTTCCAATGATCGAGAATTTGCCAGGAACCATCGCGATTTGTTAGCCGGATAAAGCTGCCAGCAGACTTTGGCGTGAGCGCGATTGTTTGGTTGTCAATAACAATACGGCGACACGCGGCGCGCAGATCCAGTCTTAAGCTGACAACGTTCCTGGTTTGGACGGTAAGAAAATTCTGTTGCCAGTCGGTGTCTACTCGTGTGTCGTCCCAATGTCGTTTCATTTCGAGTATCTGGACGGAGTGCATACGGTTGTATCGCAGTGTGCGCGTCTGCAAATGTACCGAGGAACGAGGTGCAGGATCTGTTGCTTCAACGGCATGCTGCATACGTCGGAGGATTTCAGACAGGCTGTGTGGATCGTAGTTGTGTCCCATCTTCGGTCCGATGAAGTGGGTTAGTTTTTGACCATGGCTTGCGAACGCAGTTTCCATGACGCGCGCAGCTTGCATTTGTTTGTCGTGTTCACCGCTGTAGGCGACGACCGGCAGGTTCATGAAATTACGCGCGTAATTTGGTACGTCGTATGTGGTCCATAGTTTTTGGCTGTACCAGACAGGATACGCATTCGCGGCAAAACGGTTGTAGCGAGCCGTTTCTGCAAAGCCGGCACCAGGGCTAACCGCAGTAAAACGGTCCGTATAGTGAGCGCCGATATGCCAAACGCCTGCACCACCCATGGAAAAACCCATCAACACGATGTTTCCGGTATCGATCTGGTAACGAGTGCAAACGGATTCGATCGCCTCGAGGACGTCGATTTCTCCGGCGTGTTTGAACCCGACGCAATGTCTGCCAAAGGGGTGCAGGACAATTGCACCGGGCGGGGTAATTCTTCCCAGGCGTGTTTGGCGTGTATGAATAAAATGCAAGTCGGTTGTCTTGTCTCCGCGCCCGTGGAGCCAGACATATAAAGGAGCTGGTTGCCCCAAATCGAGTTCTTTCGGTATGACCATTCCATAAGGTTGTGCGGAACCGTCAATGGAAGATCGATAGCCACGTACGACGAGTCCACGACGGTTTTCCCAGGGAGTCTTGCCTTGTTGAAGAAAGGCGATTCTCGTGGCTGCCTGGTCAAGCAAACGTGCTGCTAAATCAAAGTCTTTTTCTTTGTAGAATTCGCGGTGTCTTAGCGCGTAGTCAACGGCTTTCAGATAGATCTCGACGTCAGGATTTGGATTGGCTGGAGACCCGATTGCAGCGAGTTCCATACGCAGGCGTGACAGCCGTTCTTGTAATTGTGTGCTCAGAGCATTGGGTGGCTGGAGGCCGGTCGGTGGCAGGTAGCGTTGGATTGGGGGAATTGGGTCCGCACGCAGCGACGCGCAGACAAGCAGATAGAGGGTGATTGACAGTCGGACGGTGTGAATTTGCATCATATTGTTGTCGGAGGTGTGGTGTGTGACATGGTCTATTCTTGATAGCTCTGGTGACACTCGGTGTTTCAGTATAGCGGAGGCTGGTGATGGGCGATTCCACCCATTAAGATCGAGGTAGCTCGCAGGCCTGCGCTGTAGAGCAAACCCGTGACACCACAGCGACTTGCTCCCCCTAACCCCGACGGAACTCCTCTGATGAAGAATGCGATTTGTCTTGGTCTTTTGTATTGTTGTGTGCTGGGTTGTTCGCCTGACAGCAGGTCAGCCAATCAGGCTGGAACTGGTGACTCAGCTCCTTCGACGGTGTTGGTGAATGTCACTAGTGGTGTTGAAGGTGACAAAGGCCGGCCGCAGGCTGTCGATATGGCGCTGAAACTGGCCGGTTTTGCCCTGGATGAAGGTCGTACTGTAGCGCTTTTCTTTAATGTTAAAGGTGTTCATGTCCCCACGCGAACATTGCCAAATGACCTTGCATTCCAGGACAATCTTCCCATTGCGGAGCAACTCGCAAAGCTGATCGAACGAGGCGCCGAAGTTCATGTATGTCCTATTTGTATGAAAGCACTTGGTGTGGAGCCGGCTGATGTGATGGCGGGGGCCCAAGTCACTACACGTCCGAAGCTGTTCGCGCACATTGGAGCGAATACCTCAGTATTTACCTACTAGGACAGATGGTTGCGCGACCTCTGCAATTGCACCAAAGGCGAATCTCGCGCCACTTGGTTGGCATGTAGCGATCAGGTTGTTGTTCGTTTAGGTGGGAACGGAAAACAGCCGGTTGGGCTGGTCGCAGTGTTACTGAGGATTGCAGCTTTGTAGCAGTGCATCAGCGGTTAGGTGCGCACCTGCCGTTTGCAGTCTCTGAGCGGTGACGCGCGGGGCGTTGTCGAGACCTCTGTGTTGAACGACGACCGTTGATAGAGAATTGAATCAGCTTTCATCATTGCTGAATCTGTCGGCAAGATTGGTTCTTCCCTGTGGGTGAGTGCCAGGACGGTGGCTTTGCCTGAACTGATGCGATGCGCGTAGATCGATTCCGCCAGGCAGTCAGTGAGTTGCCGTTGTGACACTCTTAACCGTCACAATGGAATTGTCGCCACTAAGGTTGTACCGGTCGTACGGATTGGCCGCAAAAACTCTGTTTTGTTTTTTTGACAGCCCGTTTGCACGTCCTATATTCCCTTTGGCTGACTTTGAAGAACGCTCGGCGAATGGGTGGTAACCCCGTGGTTGAGCGTATTTGATTTGGCCACGTGGGGGCCTTCAGGCCCTGCACAAACCCCACCTGAATCGGTTACTCCGGCAACCGGTTTGCAAGATTTCCCGCCTTTCCCGCTACGAGTGCTGCCGGCACCGTATCACTGTCCATCGGTGGATTGACGCAATGCGCAGCTTGTTGGATCTTCTTCGCCTTTCTGTCGCGATTGTCCCGTTGTTAATGTCGTTTGGGCCGTCGGCTTCAGCGCAGGTTCGTATTCCTGCGCAAGCAACGTCTGGTACTGCGGCATTAAACGAGGTATTTCGTCAGGGCAGTCAACTGGAGAGCACGCGCCAGTGGACTGAGGCGGTGACTCACTACGAACAGGCGGTTGACAGACACCCGGGGTATCGTGAACTACAGAATCGGCTAATTGTCGCTCGTACGCATTTGGATTTGGCGCGCCGTTATGCCGATCACAGTTTTCTTCGTTCGCTGAGAAAAATGAACAGCGACGAGTGGCTGGGGGTTTATTCGGAAGTGCTGGCGAAAATCCAAAGTCACTACGTTAACCTGTCGGATTGGCATTCTCTGGTTGAACGCGGTTTGACGAATGTTCAGGTAGCATTAACGGAAAACAAGTGCCGAGAGCAACATGCCTTGAGAGTTTCTTTCGGCGATGTTGTACCGGTATTCGATAATGTGCGACGGATGCTCGCGGACCGACCGGTAAGGACGCGTGAACAGGCTCGCAATTTTGCGTCTTACGCAGCACAGGTTTTCAATCGGCAAGTTGGATTTCCAGAGTCAGCGGTCTACGCCGAGTTTATTTGTGCCGCCGCTAGTGCGTTAGATGAATACTCAGCGTATCTAACGGGCAGTCAATTAGACGACGTGTTTTCACAGATCGAGGGAAATTTTGTTGGATTGGGAATTGAGATCAAGTCGCAGAAGGATTCGCTACTGGTTGTTCGCGTGATTCCCGGTGGCCCGGCAGCAGAGTCTGGGATGCTTGCAGGAGATCGGATTGTGGCAGTGAACGGGACACGCGTAGGTGCCACAACAACCGATACGGCAGCTGACATGCTGAAAGGGGTAGCAGGATCTGAGGTAAGCGTTGCGATACAGCGAGAGGCGCGGCAGCCACAAGCATTGCGGATTGTTCGTCGCCGTGTTGAAGTACCTAGTATTGAGAGCGCCTCGATTGTTGATCAGCAAATGGGGATTGGGTATTTGCGTTTGACGAGTTTCCAGAAAACAACGAGCCGTGATCTGGACTACGCGCTTTGGGAACTCAACAAACAGGGGATGCGTGGACTGATCATTGATTTACGTGGAAACCCTGGCGGCTTGCTCGATGCAGCGGTCGAAGTAGCCGACAAATTCTTGGATGCAGGTACGATTGTCTCTACGCGTGGCCGTGGGTTCCAGGAAGATATGGATTATCAAGCGCGGCTGGTTGGGACCTGGAGAGTGCCGCTAGTCGTCCTTCTTGACCGAGAGTCAGCGAGTGCTAGCGAGATTCTGGCCGGCGCGATTCGCGATCAGCGGCGGGGGACGATTGTGGGAGAACGGAGTTACGGCAAAGGTAGTGTCCAGGGGATTTTCCCATTGCATTCGATGAACGGTGGAATTCGTCTGACAACGGCCAAATTCTATTCGCCGAACGGCAAGGCAATCAGTGGGCACGGAGTGCAGCCGCACGTTCGCGTACAGCTTGTTGCAAAGTCTTACGGTGTGTTGGCTGGCGTCAAAACAGCTAACGACGCCGCATTTTCCGTGGCTTTGGATGTTGCTCGGAAGCAACAAACCAAATAACAGCGTGTGCGGTGTTGCGGTCAGAAATGTCGCCAAAAAGCGTGCCACCGGCGACTCTCAATTTCTCGCGGCACCATTTTGCACGGGTGCGTTTGTGCGATATCGTTCGGCAGTGCGACACCCGCTTATGGCGGACTTGCATTCATTAATCGGCATGTTCCGCCCGTGTTGCTGGTGGCTGCTCATGCTCATGCTCATGATCATGTTCATGAGCATGGTCTGGTTCCCAGATGCCAATTAACACCGCCAGCATTACTCCTGAGAGGATTGCTGCGGATAATTTAATCTTGTCGTGCCGGTGAAACTGTACTTCGGGAAGTACATCTGCCAACGCGATACACAGGAACATGCCAGCGGAGAATCCCAAAGCTGCGCCAATCACGGGTTGTGCACCTGTGAGGTGATTGACACCGGTAAAGAACGCCAGAGCCCCTGCCGGACAAACGAGCGCAAAAATTACATTCAGTCGGGTAATCCAAGTCGGGCTCCAGCCTTGGGCAGTCATCATTGAGGTGATCGCTAAGGAGTCAAGCGGTTTGTGTAGCAAGATTGCCATAAACGTGCCCAAGCCAATGAGTCCCGCAGTGGAATCATTTTCTGCTCCAGCCGCAACACTGGCTGCGAGCGCGCTGCCGTCAATCAAGGTATGCAGTACGAGTCCGAAAAACAGCCCCAGTGAACTAATGCCTGACGAAGCAGCTGTATGTGGTGCGTCATGTGTGTGCCCACAGCTATCTTCAGCCGGTGTTGAGTCATTGACTTGCTTCGGGTGCGAATGAAACGAAGGGTCGTGATGCCCGTGTTCATGTACATGAAAAAGCCGAATCATGAAAAACATGGTCAGCATGCCAACCATCGTCCAGCCTGCAGCGTGATGTACAGAATGAGCTTCCTCGATAGCGTGGGGCAGTAGGTGTAACACTGCAACACCTAGCATCAATCCCCCAGCAAAACTCATGGCGACTTGCATTCGGATGTGGGTTGGACGAAAGAAACGAGGGATCCAACCGCCGGCGAGCGACGCCAGTGTAACAACCAAACAATAGACAATCAGAATTGTCGGAGGCATGCCAGATATTTTGCCAGGTGTTTCAGAACGGTCGCCCGCTCAAACAATCGATGTTTCGATTCGGCTGCTGCGTTGTCAGTTGTGCGAGCGACCGAATAGAAGCGGGGAGACGCGATGCCAATCCTACGAAAAGCGATCAGTGCTACAAGGGGAGGGAGATTCGAAAGCCAGGCGTGCGAACCTTTTCCGGTTATGTTGATTGGAGCGGATTCGTACACGTCAGACGCCTGATAGTCCCGGATTGGCTTGTGTCCCAGGCATAGCTCAGATTATTGCCGTGTGGCGATTGCACCAGCGATGTGATCCAGTACCTGCATGTTGGCGACGCCGTTTTCTGCGGGTGGACGCAAGCCGCAGCCAGCTTGAATGTCTTCAGTAAAGTGTTTCACCATCCTCACAAATTGGTCGTCGTCCCCAAAGTGGATTGGTCGAACTTGTTCATCAATGCAGAAATACAGCTGTGGCGGAGGTCCTGATAGAGATTCACGCGTGACGAGCAAGGTGGCGTCACTGCCAATCACTTCGACGCGGTGGCGAAACGGAGAAGTGAATCCACAGTCAATTTGGACTAGCACATTGTCGGGAAACAGGAGCGTTGCCACAGTGGTAACGTCGACTTTGTTCGGCTCTTTATGTGCAAATGCCTGGATGCCGACAGGCTCAGCGTTACATAGCAAACGTGCGGTATTCACTCCGTAGCAACCGATATCCCACAAGGCACCACCACCCGTCGCGGGATTCCATCTCCAATCGTTTTGCGGCATTGGCAATGCGAAAGAGTAGCGAATCATTTGCAATCTTCCAATCTTGCCCTGATCCACGAACTCTGCCAGCCGTTGAGTTCGTGGATGGTGTCGCCACATAAATCCTTCCATGAGCATGACGTTGTTCAGGCTGCAGCAAGCAGCCATTTGTTTTGCCTCAGCGAGGTGACATGCCAGTGGCTTGTCACAAAGTACATGCTTGCCATTTTGGGCTGCGGACAATGTCCATTCACAGTGCAAATGATTCGGCAGGCCAATGTAAACAACATCTATGTCGGGATCTCGCACGAGATCGTTGTAGTTTCCGTAGAAACGAGGGATCCCGAATTCAGTTGCCCAATTGCGTGCGGTTTGGAGATCTCGGCTAGCGATCCCGGTGAGTTCTGTTTTTTGATCAGAAGCCCGCAGTGCGGGGATCAATGCAGTGCGTGCAATACGCGAGCAACCGAGGATGCCCCACTTGACTTTTTCAGTCACGATTTATGTTCCCCAGTTAGCCTGAAAGATATGGCCGGATAACGCTCTGCTTTGGATTGCGACCTGTCAGTCCGCCTGAATGAGTGGAAGTGCCTGCGATGACATTTTCAAAGGTCTCTGGTGTTGATGGCGTATACGTAGTTCTCGTCGTCTGTCAGAGCAATTCTGGGATCTGTCCAACTTGGACGGATTACCGGCAACGCGTTACGATGGCCAGATTGTCGTCGTGGCATTTCTGTGGAATGGGGCTGTAGTTTGGTGAACAATCCTCTGATTGCGGAAACGGAGAGGCCCGCGGCAATTGTCCTCAGGGGTATCGAGGTCCACAACCTTAAGGGAGTGGACCTGGACATACCACACGGAGAATTGACCGTCATTTGTGGTGTCAGCGGAAGTGGCAAAACCAGTTTGGCGTTAGATACTCTGTACGCGGAAGGTCAACGGAGGTACATCGAGAGCTTTTCTGCATATGCTCGACGATTTTTGGACCAACTTGACAAGCCCGTCGCGGATTGCATCGATGGAATCCCACCAGCGATTGCCGTGACACGCAAGACTCTGAACCGAAATACTCGAAATACGGTTGGGGTGGCGTCTGAAATTCTGCATCACTTGCGGGTTCTGTTCGCGCAAGCTGGGCAGGTTGTTTGTCAAGATTGTGGCGTGCGGATCCAGTGTGATTCTCCCGCTACCATTGCCAATCAGTTGCAACAATGCTCGCCAGACGTACGGGCGATGTTGGTATTTCCCTTGGATGTCTCTGAGCGGGAATCACTCGCAGGTGTGCTTGAACGCTTGCGCAAAGAGGGGTTTGTGCGTGTCATCTGTAATTCAGAGTTGATGCGTTTGTCTTCGGAATCGATTGGACGGCTGAGCGATCAGGGGGCATCTCCGCACCTGTGGGTAGTGGTTGACCGTTTCTCGACTCGATCAATTGATGAGGCACGATTACTCGATTCACTGGAAACTGCCTTTGAAAATGGGAGCGGGCGTTGCGCGTTATTCGTCGAGGGCGGTCGCGTTATCGACAACTTGAAAGAAAGTGAATTGTCTACCGTTTCTGGGGAGCCCTGGAGACTCGTCCGTTTCAGTGCCAGTTGGAATTGTGAACGCTGTGAATTGGAATATCCTTCACCCGAGGTACGGTTATTTAGTTTTGATAGTCCGTTGGGCGCATGCCCAGAGTGTGAGGGGACTGGGACTATCCTTGCGATTAACCCAGAACTGGTCTTTCCCGATCGGGGGAAGACGATTCGAGACGGCGCAATTGCGCCATGGACGGTGTCAGCTCATACGGGAGAATTGCAGCAATTACTCGCGATTGCTGGATCTCTTGGTTTGCCTGTTGATACACCGGTTGCAGAGTTAAGTCAGAGCCATTGGGAGATGGTTTACCACGGCGTGGTGGAGTCCGATTTTGTCGGTGTTCTAGGGTTCTTCGAACGTTTGAAACGTAGCTCCGTAGGCAGTCGGAATTCAGCTTTTATCAAGCAGTGGCAGAACTATGAGGAATGTTCTGCTTGTCAGGGTCGGCGGCTGCGCAAAGAAGCTTTGGCGACACAAATTGGTAAGAAGGATATCGCTGAAGTAACCTGCCTGACGGTCAAAGAAGCGAACGCGTTTCTTTCGGGATTGGATTGGACTGAACGCGAAACGCAAATTGTTCGAGTCTTGCTGGAGCAGATTCAGTCGCGATTGTTGTTTTTGGAGTCTGTAGGTCTGGGGTATCTCACATTGGACCGTTCGATCAGTTCATTAAGTGGTGGGGAAGCGCAACGTGTTGCTCTCAGTTCTTCACTGGGATCGAATCTGGTCAATATGTTGTATGTGCTCGACGAGCCTTCTGTTGGCCTTCATCCGCAAGATACGAAGAACTTGATTGCCGCGATTGATGCCCTGAAAGAACGTGGTAATACCGTCGTGGTGGTAGAGCATGAAGAGGCCGTTTTACGGTCAGCTGACCAGCTGATTGAAATTGGGCCCGGAGCTGGAGACCATGGTGGTGAAGTGGTGTGTCAGGGTACGCTGCAGGAACTTTGCGAGGAGGGAAACAGTCTTACTGGCGATTATTTGATGGGGCGTCGGGGAAGGGTGTTTTCGAATGAACGGCGTCCCCCCGGTCGCGGGAAAATTCGCTTGGAAGGTGCCTGTGGGCACAACCTGCAAGATCTGACGGTGGAGTTTCCTCTGGGAGTGCTTTGTGTCGTAACGGGTGTGAGCGGCTCGGGAAAGAGTACGCTTGTTCAAGAGACGCTGTTCCCGGCATTGTGTCGACGGAAACAGAAGAAAACAGAAAATCCGTTACCCTACTCAGAAGTTTTCGGTGATGGCCAGATTGAGGATGTTATTTTCGTTGACCAAAGTCCGATCGGGCGTTCTCCCAGGTCTAATCCGGTGACCTACATCAAGGCGTTTGATGAAATCCGCAAGGTTTTCGCGGAGACAGTTGACGCTCGCACTCACAATTACACGCCGGGGCATTTCAGCTTCAATGTTGATGGCGGGCGTTGTAGCCAGTGCAAAGGCGTGGGGCATGTCGAGATCGACATGCAATTCCTTGCGGATGTATTCATGAAATGCAGCCAATGTGCTGGAACCCGTTATCGGCAAGAGATCCTGGCGGTTCGGCACCGCGACCGCAACATTGCTGAAGTTCTGGAAATGACGGTGCGGCATGCGTTTTCATTTTTTCGGGGCTATCCCAAGGTGCAAGCCAGATTGAAGCCGTTGATTGATGTGGGACTGGATTATCTACGCCTTGGACAACCAGCCAATACGTTGTCGTCCGGAGAATCCCAGCGGCTCAAACTGGCAGCACATACGGCGTCTACGACGCGCCATCGTACCCTCTTTCTGTTGGATGAACCGACAACGGGATTACACTATTCCGACGTTGTTCAATTAATAGACTGTTTTGATGCATTACTTTCGGTTGGGCATTCGCTAGTCGTCATTGAACACAATCTGCAATTGATCCGTGCCGCGGATTATCTGATTGACTTAGGTCCAGGAGCCGGGCAGCGTGGTGGAAAAGTCGTTGTGGTGGGGACTCCGGAGGAGGTTAGTGCGCACTCCGCGTCAGTCACTGGCCAATTCTTGTGTCAGATATTGGCGGACAGTGATGCAGATGATGATTCGTAAAACTATTGGCGTTCTGTTTGGGAGACCACGCGGCCCGGGTTGGATTTATGATTTTGTGCTTGGATTTCGACAAATTTTGTGATGGTTGTCCGGCGGCACTGTCGACTGCTGGGCACTGTGGACGCAAGAGTCAAGGTCTAGCCTGGTGGAAAGACACTCACGCAGGTGTCAGCTGCCGGTAAGCTGCGACTAGGCCGAATTGGCAAGGTGTTTTGGTCGAGCTATTATGATCGATATATCCACAGTTGAGTTCGTTGCTCTGAAGAGTTGTACTGGCATGCCGACACCGGATACTTGGTAGCGTCGATGAGCTTACTTTGTGTGTTCGGTCGTTTTTTGAGAAGTGAGGTAGGACGTGGCTAGGAAAACGCTCGCTGGTCGTCGTGCATTCTTGAAGACCATTGCTGCAGGTAGCGGTTCTCTGGTTGCTGCTGGTCACGCTCGTGCACAAGGCCAGGATTTGGCTCAGGATCCGTTACGCGCGAAAACGCCCCATTTTTCGCCGCGCGCTAAACGGGTGATTTTTATGTTCATGACGGGCGGTGTGTCTCACGTCGATTCTTTTGATCCGAAACCCAGGTTGTTCGGGGATCATGGCAAGACCGTTAAGATTGACAACTGGCAGGGGAAGTACGGGGACTACAACTTCTATTTCAAGACACCGGATTGGAAGTTTCGGCGTGGTGGAAAGTGCGGTACACATGTAAGTGACTTGTTTCCCCACACGCGCGAACTTGTCGACGACTTGTGCGTTATTCGTTCCATGTCTTCGGATCACACCAATCACTATGAAGCATCCTTGGGAATGCACACCGGATCGTTTACTTTTGCACGGCCAAGTCTGGGGGCCTGGGTGAGTTATGGCTTGGGGACCGAGAACATCAACCTGCCACCGTTTATGGTTGTTGCTCCCAAGGCGCCATATGCTGGTACGCAAACCTGGGGTTCCGATTTTTTGCCCGCGGCATATCAAGGAACCCGTGTATTGCCAGGCCGCGATCCAGTCGCAAACGTAACTCCATTGATTCAGCCTCGAGACCTGCATGCGTTGGAGCTGCAAGAATTACAGCGTTTAAATCGCTTGCACCTTGCTCAACGAAACCATGACTCATCTTTGGCTGCGCGGATTCGCTCGTTTACAACCGCGTTTGGCATGGAGCAGGCCGCACCCGAAGCGTTTGATCTTTCTCATGAATCGCCGGCGACCCTGGATTTGTACGGACTCCAGCCTGGTCAACACGAGGGCTTTGGCTGGCAATGTTTGATGGCTAGAAGGTTGGCCGAAAGAGGGGTCCGTTTTATTGAGTTGATTGATGTGGGCTCTTCGGCAAACTGGGATGCGCACGGTGACATGGCAACGCATCGGCCGTTGGCAAAGAACGTAGATCAGCCGATCGCCGGTCTGATTCGTGACTTGAAGCAACGCGGTATGCTAGATGACACATTGGTGGTATGGACTACGGAATTTGGCCGTACTCCGTACCATCAAGACCCCAAGGCGAAAGGACGAGAGCATCACCATCAGTGTTTTTCATCATGGCTTGCTGGGGGGGGGGTGAAGCCGGGTATCGTCTATGGCGCGACCGACGATCATGGTATTGATGTTGTTGAAGACCGAGTTCACGTGCATGATTTTCATGCAACGATCCTGCATTTGATGGGTTTGGACCACGAAAAATTGACCTATCGTTACGCCGGTCGTGATTTCCGTCTTACAGATGTCCACGGCCATGTGGTTCGGGAGCTCTTCGCCTAATGGCCTGCGGAAGCGGTTTGCGGAGCAGATTTGTCAGACACTATTTCAAGAGTGCCATGGCCTTATGCCCACCATTGATAAACCGGATGCATTGGCTGACTATTCGGTGATTACCTCCGTATCTGTGCAATGGGGTGATCAAGATGCCTTTGGGCATGTCAACAATGTGGTTTACTTCCGTTGGTTTGAGTCCAACCGTATGGAGTATGCGACCCGGTGTGGGCTGGCAGCCGCACCTCAAGAACCCGAGCTTGCACCTATCCTGGCACGCGTTAGCTGCAATTATCGACTGCAAGTGCGCCACCCCGATCTCCTGTACATCGGCGGGCGAATGACGCGTATTGGCACCAGCAGTATGACGTTGCAGCATGCGATTTATAGTCAGCAACAACAAAAACTGGTTGCCGACGGAGAGTCAGTGATGGTTCTCTTTGACTACCAAACGCAGCAGAGCCACCCTGTTGCAGCAGATTTGCGCCGGGCCGTTGAAGACCTGGAAGGCTGTTCCTTCGACATTCCGTAACTGTCGCAGCGTGGCAGAATGTGAGTGGTTGTCAGCTTCCCAAGTTTTGGCTGGAGGTTGTGCAATCCCAGAGATGCGTTTGTCGTGTGCGCATGGAACGGTAGTGTTGTTCACAAGGTCCCACGGACGTTCAACCGACTTTCGATGCCAACAAAAAGCTGTTGATTTGCGCTGATAAACGCGAAGTGATTACTTCCTGTTGGTTTCGCTGGAAACAGGATTCCCGGTCGTTTGCCACCCCCATGCCCGTGGGCAATCGGAAAGAGATCTACGAACCAACCACTCACTGGAGCGTCGGCGGTTATTCAGTCCCGAAACTGCGGCTACACGTGACGCACGCTGGTGATTGTGACATCTCGCTTTAAGGCGTTTGCACCGTTGCGGGAGCTGCTGTAGAGACGGCGTCTTCTTTCTGTTCGGCAGGCTGTGGAGAGCCTGCTGAGTTTTCGGTCGTTTCCAACACGCGATCTTCGGGTGGTGGATCAATGTTCAACCATTTCTTGCGAACTTCCAGGGGTACCGAGTCGCGCCACATTGCCAGGACTTCTTTGACGTTGACGTAAGGATTCCCCAGCTCATTCCCTTTCTTTCCGCCTTGGACCGGGTTGAGTGGTGCCCACAACATGTCGATCCGGCTACTGCCGCGCATGTAGTCTCCACCAATAACATTGCCTTGGCCGTCTAACTCCAGGCGGTATCGAAATTCCATTTTTTCGCTGTTGCGGGGCGACTGTTCCTGTTCCGAGGGCGTACTCGTAGCGTATTCGACGGTGGTGTCGACATCTGCGTATCGCCCGCCGGGTAGTTTTTGTGAGACAGTCGCAAACGAGTAAATCGGATAATTCCAGGCCTCTTTACCCGGGGTAGTTTCCATGCCGATTGGATGTGAACCGCGTCCGAGCCAGTTGGTGAGAACCAGGTGGATCGTCGCCGGGTTCATGATGTAGTCCATGCCGCCGAGGAACTCAGTGTCGTTGTAGATGTAAATTTCCGCGAGGAGGCCCTTGATATCGGCCGGAGTGAAGACGACTCCTCGGCGCACTACGTTGTTTTGCGGTTCTGCGTGTCGAATTGCGGCAGCCGTCCAGCCATTGCAGTGCCCGTGCCAGGCGGGAATTCGCCCAATGAACAGGCCGCCACCAAGGCCGGTACGTCGCCCGCTGGAAAACAAACGGTTGTTACCGGTATCGTCCAGTCTGCGTCCAAAGAGACCACGTCGCGGTCGGGGGTTATCCGACGGCGTTCTGCCAAACAGACCACGTCGATGAGCAACAATGTCTTTCCGTTCAAAGGCGACGGCTACGCCTTGGCCGCCGTGAAACGCACGGTCGTATTTCCGCAGGACTCTCATAGTTCCGCCACCTCGATCCGGGTAGTCATGGCCGGAGTAAGGTACTCGATGTTTGGGGACCACACCCTGTGTAGGTAGATCGTCCAGCTTGGTTACAAAATCAGTTTCCCACCACTGTTGAAACGCTTCCTTTTGGTAGTCGATTTCTTGTTTTTGGATACGCCCTCCGGTGGGTTGGCTACGGCGTCCCGGTGACTGTGCGATTGCGGCGGCAAGTAACGTCAAGGCGACGGCCGTGGTTCCCATCAGATCCATCCTTCTCGCTTACGAAACTTCAACGCGTGACTAGTATCCCGCGCGAATTAATCAGGGCTATTTGACAAACGCCTGGATGTTACAAGTGTGTCCAGGTGAATCAACTTTCAGACTTGTATCAAATCGGCGACAGCGGCCGTTCAGTTCGATGATTACTTGTTATCGCTAGTGCAATCCGGAAAGCGGTGTAGGCATTGAGTCGGTTGCATAAGAAAAAACGATTATGGAAACCGGACTCTTGGCGGGTGGGAATTCCATTACCAGGTAAAGGACTTTATCACCCTAACGTAGTGGCATTTTCACCCAGTCTCAAGGGAGCCGCCGGGTAACCTCGAAGGAACGCCTTGTTCTGCTGAAACTGGTTCTTTTGAATACCGTGAACCAAGGCGCAAAAAAAAACACCCTCACTAGGAGGGTGCCTTTAACGTAAACCCAATTTGGCTACTCTAAGCCCTAGCGGCGGTAAGCCACCAAGCGACCTCGAACGCGATTCAGCACGCGTGCGGACTTGCCACCCTTCTGGGTCGGCTTCTGGGTCGGCTTCTTGGCTTTTTTCTGGGTCGGCTTTTGGGCCGGTTTTTGCGTCGGCTTGACCTTCTTTTGGACAGCCTTTTTCTGCGTGGGTTTTTGAGCCGGCTTTGCTTTCTGCGTGGGCTTCTTTTCAGCCTTCTGCGTGGGCTTCTGGGCCGGTGCTGGTTTCTGCTTTTCGTCAGCGGCGCTGGCGAAACCAGAAATCGCGAACATCAACAATCCACAACCAAATCCTACAAACAAGCGTTGCATTTCTCATGCCTCCCAAGTTAACAAAAACACCTAAAATGCCTGATCGTCAACATCGATCCTGGGCCTACGTTTGCCCCATTTCCCCAATTCTAATCTGAGATATACGCATTCGCTAGCTTTCGCATCAGAAAATTTGCATAAGAAATTTGGCATGAGAAAACAGGACAGAAATGGTCCAGGGTGTTATTGCTGATGAACTGGGCCACTGCAATTGGAACGCTACAGCTCTCCATGTGGCACGAAGTCCGCACTTGAGCTTTCCCGAACACGGCTATTGTCGTCTGCCCCCAAGCCAGAGAAGGAGATTTATTGGCAGGCGTCGGGTAAGTCCGTGTGTCTTCTTTATTTGTGTTTCAGGGGTGGTAGGGGTCGGAGGAGTTTTTCAACTGTGAAAGCATCCAGGCAGTAACTCCATATCTGTGGCTATGCATTATGCCCACATGATGTTTGGCTCAGCACAAGCCGGTTCTGGATTCGATGTCGGTTGCTGATACCGGCGAAATGGCGCCTGAAATACTGCACCCCACTTAACTGAGTGGACAGCCAGGGAATAGTCCGCTGTTTTGCATTACGCTAACGCAGCGGCCAGCTTCCTGCCCAGAAGGAAAGGTAATTGACAATACCTGGTCCGCAGAGAGTAGCTCGGGATGCCAAATTGGCACCAATTTCTCTATTTGCACATTTGTGCCAAAATGGCACTCCTGGCGGTGCGTGTTTGTTTGACGACAAATTTATCTGGTGATTTGAATACTCATAAAGCCTTTGATATCAGTTGGTTGCGTTTTTGTTCTCGGTGAATGGCACGGTTCTTGCATTTCATTGAATCAGCTCCCGATTCCCTGTGCCGGAAGAGGTTACTGAATTCGTTGGCGATCGGCGAGATGGTCAGCGATGCTGCGAACATGCCAGTACAGGGTACAAGGAGCCGCGTGATGATTTGATCACGACGTTGCATTCTCAATCGCTTTACATCCCAGCAGATGGGGGATGCGCGACACAGTAGACAAGGGGTGTATTCAGGCAAGGAGAATTGGCATGGTTCAATTACAGGCTTCACAGCGGCGGCATGGTTCGAAGTTGTTTCCCAATCTGCAGGGCGAGATTTCTCTGCTATTTGATCAATTGGGAATCGATCGATCGCCTGACCAAGAGACGTTTGTTCCCGCGCTCAATATTTCGGAAGGCGAAGGGCATGTAGAGATAGCCCTGGACTTGCCTGGCGTGTCACCTGAGGCACTGCAGATTGAGTTTAAGGATGGTCAGCTTGCTATCTCCGGTGAACGGCAGTGGAGGGAGTCCGAAAATGCGAAAAAGCGACTTCGCATGGAATGTAGATATGGCAAGTTTGAGCGACTGATAGTTTTGGGTGAGGATGTGGATGCCGATCAGATCGACGCCACATACCGTGACGGGGTATTGCTCGTAACGATTCCGAAGGCGCCCCGGGTTGCGGCAAAGCGGATTGAGGTACAGCGGTAACCTGGCTTGTTGCTCTCAGTAACAAGTCGCATTTTGACAGGCCCGGCCATTACGGCCGGGCCTGTTTTTGTTGCCGCAATACGACGCGTCGGCGGATTGCTGTCGGGAGGCAGTTCGGTAAACCGATCAGTCGCCTGGGGCTGAATCAGGTGACAACGGTTTACATGACTGACCGCAACAGGAACCCGAGTACTGTACCGAGCAGCAAAGAGACAGGAATCGAGATAGCCAATGCAATGGCGACCGCGGTGGCTGACTGCGATAGGCTATTGGTCTGTGGGGTAGTGCTGGGGGCGGCTCCCCGCAATGTTGCTGGCGTGCGGGTATCGTCCCAGGTCTCATCGTTTGCGGACGCGATTGGATTGGTACCCTGCGAGAGTTCGCTCAGGCTTTCCGCTTCCGCTGGGCGGAAGTCAATCGTTCCAAAGTCAACGGGGTGAATTTCTGCACCATTGGTTTCCTGGAGATCGTCGTCCTCAACGTCCATGGACAGTGGCGGCGGCATCCAGGGCATCCGCCGTATCTGGAAAGAGGGTGTCGTTTCCGAATCACCACACCATGGCTCAAGGCGAGCAGCAACCTCGGCAGCCGATTGAATCCGCAACCCAGGGTCTTTTTCCATCATGTCCGCAATGATCTCAACGAATTCTTCGTTGAGATCAGGGTTGAATCGGCGGGGGTGCCAGGGGGTTTCTTCAAGATGCCGGCGTGTCTTTTCTGCCACGGATCCTCCGGGGAAAGGCACTTTTCCTGTAACAGCGTAGTACAGGGTGCAGCCCAGGGAGTAGATGTCACTTGCCGCGGTTACTTCGCTTGGTGAGCGGATTTGTTCCGGCGAGAGATAGTCGACAGTCCCTACGATCTTTCCTGCGCGCGGGTCATCATCAGGTTGGTGCATAAAGGCGGAGAGTCCGAGGTCGGAAACTTTCGCTCGTCCGTCGGGGGTGACCAGAAGATTGCCAGGTTTGACATCGCGATGGATGAGGCCGCTTTGGTGCGCGTAATCCAGGCCGTTCGCCGCTTGCATGGCGATATTTGCCGCTTGTTGGATTGTAAGCGGGCCTTCTGAGCGCAGCAGGCGACGCAAGTCAGTGCCTGGCACATATTCCGTGACAAGGTAATGCACATTGCCGTCGTGTCCGGCATCGAACGCACGCACTAAATTGACATGGTCCAATTGAGCCTGCATGCGGATTTCGTGTTGGAAACTTGCGATTGCCTCGGGAGTTGACTTGTCTTGTGGCAGTACTTTGATTGCTGACTCACGTCCCATTACCTGATGGACGGCCTTATAGACCTGGCCCATACCACCTTGGCCAATCCAATCCGTGATGACGTATGGCCCGAGTGTGAGTTTAGTACGGCCGGTTTTCAGTTGATGCACCTGATAGGTGGTCAGTAGCTCCATTTCTACCAACTGCTGTGACAGTCGTTCGTCGGATACGGAGGAACGTGGTGTATCGTGACTTTCGCTGGAACGAAGCACATCAAGCGCTTGTTTAAGCTGTTCTCGTGTGACGATCCCGGACAATAACGCCGACGCGCGAAATGTGGATTTACGGGCAACGCTCATGAATCGTCTCGGAGTGTCTACGGGGTGACAGGTAGCAGGAATCCTGACGAACAGAGACGCAATACTCGGCAATGCCATCACCGAACGGCGAAGAGAGCGGCAAACCACAGATGAGATGTTGAAGAGTGGATTGGCGTGGCGGTCCGCCAGAGCCCCAGCCTCCATTTCCCATGCCCTGGATTGTATCACGAATCAGTCAGGAAAGTCACTTGCAGGACAGGCGGCGTCTTGGCTCTTGCTGAAATCGGGCGTGTATTAATCCAGCTGGAAAGGACGCCATGAACGCGGCAGAGGTGCCAGGAAATCTAGTTGTACCTGACGCACAGGGTGTTGTAGTCCGAGAGAACGTGCATGAAGAGCGATGCCAGGTGCGAAGTTGCGTTGACTGCCATACTTGCGGTCACCCAGGATGGGGCAGCCTCGATGCGCTAGTTGGAGTCGAATCTGGTGCTTTCTCCCAGTTTCCAGGCAAACCCGTAAGGCGCTTGCATGTGGCTGTTCTTGGATGACGGAGTAACGCAACCGTGCCTCACGAGCTCCAGGATTCCCATTTTCTACAACGACCATTCTGCGTTGCTGTTCGTTCTTGCGTATCCAATCGACACACTGGGCGGAGGTTGGGTGTGGGCATTTTTCGACCATTGCCCAGTACTCTTTGACAACGTCGCCGTGGCGAAACTGTTCCGTTAGCCGTTTGGCGGCTTTCGAAGTGCGTGCGAGCACAATCACGCCCGTCGCAACGGCGTCAAGTCGACTGACAACACCCAGGTAAGCGTTGCCCGGTTTGTCGTATTTCGTTTTCAAATAACCTTTTGCAATTGCAGCCAGCGTCTCCTTTCCCCGCGCTGCTCCCATCGTAGGGAGATTGGCCGGTTTGTTTACCACCAGGAGATGGTTATCTTCGTACAGTATGTCCAGGGAGACCGTCATGCAGTGGGTACCGGATTTGCGGACCAGGAAGGGCGGTGTGGTGGCCCTGATTATGGCTCTTTTCCCCGCACCTTCCCAGCTCCAGGAAAGTGATGAACAAGATTCCACCGAGGTTAGTACTGGCTAGCCGATCACCACAACGCAAGGACCTGCTGACGCACGCGGGGTACGATTTTCGGGTATTACCACCCGCGTCGGATCACGAAGGAGGACCATTTGATGGAGAATCCGCTACAGAGTTAGTCGAGAGACTGGCCGAACAAAAAGCGTTGGCAGTGGCAGCAAATTTGGAGACAGCGGTGGTCGTGGGTTGTGATACCGTGGTCGAATGCAAAGGTTCGATTATGGGAAAACCGTCGAGTGTCACGGACGCGCGTCGCATGTTGTTGCAGCTTCGGGGCGGAGAACACCGGGTATACAGTGGGCTCTGCCTGGTTGAGATGCCTGGTGCCAGGAAATGGAAGGGTGTGTCAGTGACCACCCTGGTAATGGACTCAGTTAGTGATGAGCAGCTGGCACGATATCTTCAAAGTGGAGGATGGGCTGGGAAAGCGGGTGCATTCGGTTACCAGGATGGCCTTGACTGGCTTCGTATCGTAAAGGGCAGTGCTTCAAATGTCGTGGGTATGCCTCTGGAGTTGTTCTCGTCGTTGTTAATCGACGCAGGTTACGCACCCTTTGACCATCGGTAGAATCATTCTGACGAAAGCCGGGTTTCAATCGGTAGTTATTACTGAATGCGTGTTTTCGCGGAGTTCGCAGGCGTCAGTAATGAAGGGACGTGATACGCTGTTGGCGGTCTCCTGTCGTTCTTAACTGTTACATGGGTTGAGATCTCGATGACGTGGTCCTCTCGAGTTAACTGGCGTTATTGCTTGGGCGCTGGACTCCTGCTGATGATCGCAGGTGGGGGGTTCTACCTGGGAACTGACCCACGGACACGCTGGCTGGCACTCAGTTCGTTTCGCCTGGCACTTGGAGCTTCGGCGCTCAGCTTGCCATTGGGTGCTTTGCTCGCGATCTTACTGGTGCGGACTGATTTGCCCGGTAGAAGGCTTGCCTGTTTGGTGCTGGCTGGGATGCTGCTGGTCCCGTTATTTGTTCAGGCAACCGCTTGGGACGCTGGATTTGGACGATTGGGTTGGTACACGGTCGGCACTGGTTTGAACCGTCCACCACTTCATTCCTGGTTGGGGGCAGTCTGGATACATGGTGTCGCTGCCATTCCGTGGGTCACTTTAATTGTGGGGACAGGTTTACGATTGATGGACCCGGAGTTAGAGGATCAGGCGTTGCTCGACGCTACGCCGCGCGCTGTGTTATTGAAGATCACCTTGCCACGAACGGCTAACGCGGTCGCGGTGGCCGGATGCTGGATTCTAGTCACCACTTCCGGTGAAATGACCGTCACTGACTTGCTTGGTGTGCGGACGTACGCCGAAGAGATCTACACAGGGTTTGCTTTGGGTAGCAGCTTGGGTGAGGCGTCACTCGGTTTCGGTCCAGTGGCGTCGTTATTGGTGTGCCTTCTCGGGTTCGTGTTGCTCGTAACGTTCTGGTTGCCGTCCCCTGGTAACTGGGTAATCCTTCGGCCTGCACGGGTTTTTCCGCTCGGGTATTGGCGTTGGGTGGTCGGGCTGCCAGTCTGGGGAGTTCTCTGCGTAGTCGCTGGAATACCGTTCGCAAACCTCTGCTACAAGGCGGGAGCCATTGGGCCTGGTTCGTCGGTCGATGCTGTCCGTGATTGGTCAGTTGTCCAATTCATGCGGGTTGTGTTACAGACGCCGGCGAAGTTTTCGTCCGACTTCTTCTGGACCTTTGCCATTAGTGGTTCAGCTACGCTGATCTGTTTTTCCATTGCTTTGCCCCTTGCCTGGTTGGGGCGGCGCGGCGGCTGGCGTTGTGTACCCGCGTTATTGGTTGCTGCGGTGACCATGGTGATTCCCGGCCCCTTGATTGGATTGTGGTCGATATGGTGTGTTGAACAGATTAATCTGCAGCCATTGTTCTGGTTGTATGACAAAACGATCCTGGCTCCGGTCATCTGCCTTGCAATACGTTGCCTACCGATGTGTTTGTTATTGACATGGATTCATGTTCAAGCGGTTGCGCAGGTGTTGATCGATCAGGCAGTTCTTGAAGGAGCTAGTCGCGGACGCATCTTTTGGCATTTGTTGGTCTGGCCGAGTCGAGCAGGACTTGGTGTTGCTGCCTTGGTGACGTTTGCCATGGGGATGGGGGATTTGGCGACAACAATCCTGGTGTTACCACCAGGTGTGAGTACGGTAGCGTTTCGCGTGTTTGACCTGGTCCACTATGGAGTTCGCTACGAACTCGCAGGACTCGGATTGACCAGCGGTTTGTGCTTTGTGTGCTTGGGTGCTGTGATCTGGCAACTGGCTCTGTGGCGCCGTATTCGCATCGGTCACGTTGGGACAGATCGCATGGGTGAGTATCGGTAAATACCGTGACTTGCGTGTGTGTCGCCAGGGTGGACCGGCGCGGGCAACATTGTGCAACACGGTGGATAGCTGGGGACGGTCCCAGTACCTACTCGGCACCCGTTAAGCGTGCCGCAATGAGTGGATCCGGAACGAATTTGTATGTGCCCCCATTGCCATTGGCAATATTGCGCAGGACTCGTTGGGCCGAGCGATTGTGGAAGCCGATGGTATGAACGATGCTCGCGAATGGCCGGTTGCCGGTTGTGGACGTTGGTCGATTGTTCTTCTTGAGATAACGCGCCGTTTGGTCTCGAAATTCACCGTCGGATAGCAGGTAAATGACGTCCGGGTGTATGGAGAGCGCGCATTTGACTGCTTGTAGTGGACTTGTATTGAAACCCGTTTCCACGTTTGCCATCCATTGGGTAAAGCGTGTGACATTCTCTGGCGATGCATCGAGCATGTGCATTGCTGCCGGCGTTTCATCGAACATCAAGTGTGCTGCGCCGTCAAAGAAAATGACGTAGAACTGGCAAGTGGGGCCCAGGCGGGAAATCGCCAGCTGGAGTTCGTGCTGTGCATGTTTCCAGGGGCGTCCGCTGAAATCGGAGCCCATCATGCTTCGTGAAGAGTCAACGACAAACACAAAACGTGATCCATTTCCGGGAACTCCAAAAAAGTGTGTGGAGTGTGAGTGTGGCTTTGTCGTGGAAGTCGTGGTTGAGCCGATGCCACCGCTACGAAAAAGTGTTTGTGCATCATGGAACAGATGGGCGGGTTGCTTGCTCTGGCGATCGATCCTGGGAAGGTGCGGCGCTGTTTCAGGAGTTGAGGTAGCGGTGTGTGAATCCTCTGCAGCGCGATCCAGTGCTGACCAGTTTGTTGGGGAAGATACTGTTGCAGAAGGTTGTTTTAGCAGAGCAGGGGAGTCTGGCAGGTGGTGTGTTGCTGGAGCGAGGATTACCAGCCCTGAGCGGTACATTTCCTCATTGGCAATCGAGAACAGCGCCAGGCAGATGATGAGTAGCCCGTGGACTCCAGCACTAACTCCCCAACTGGGTATGGAGCGTCCGACTTGCGCGCGCTGTTTCCGCTGACACAGCCGAAACCTCTGCGCGGATGACCGGCCAATCTGTGGAGGGGCTTTCCGTGTTTTGTCCGGTTCGGATAATCCAATCCAGTTTTGCCCACTCGGGTAACGCCAACGGCCCACTCGACGGAGTCGACGTTCAATGGACTGGGTATCGAGGATGTCCAGCGCAGCCTGTTGCGCTGCCTGCGGACGTCGCTTGGAGTACCTGTTGTACCGGCTTACCATGCTTGCATCCTGGAAAGGGACCATGGTTTGCTGCCAGATTTTCATGCCCGGCGAAGATGTCGTCAAGCCGGCGCTCAGGTGTCAGCCGGCGGCCATGGCAAGCCGTGGTCGCGGCTGGTGGCGGAAAACCGGACCGCTATTCCATCTGCGTTTGCGGGGTGGCTGGCTTTGCGGGCAGTGGCCTGCGTGAATTGGTGCGTTTGAGGTTGAAATACAAGCACAGCTAGCAGGCCGCAAAGGTCATTTGGTCCCTGTAGTTCTGCCCATCCGTTTTTTTGTGTCAGTAAAAAGGGGAAAGACAGGAGTCTTCTCCGGACTTTGCCGATGTAGATGGTGGTTCCGGTAGAGCCGGTCGTGTGGATTTTGCCTGGCGATTGACGGCAGGCAAGGGTTTCAGGCCTTGTAACACGGACTGACTCGATCCAGGACGGACCTCTGTTGGAAGAGTACATCGCAATTACATGGCGGCATTGGAGCCGACGCGGAGAGAAACCCATGAAGCTGCACACGGCGTGGACGATATCGGTAATCGTGCTCGTTGCTTGCTTGACCGCGGCGACCGGACAGACGCAGATTAATTCGGGCTATGCGTCTGGTCCGGCACCAGTTCCGGGCTGGCAACCGACGATTCCCCCCGGCTTTGCTCCACCCGCCGCTGGCGGTTTCCCTGTTGGCTATGGCTCGCCGGTGATGCCGGCGACCTATGCCGAGGGAGAAGAGCCGCCGGCAGAATCCTACGAAGAAATGGGCGGATTTCGTGGGAACTTCCAACTGCACCGCGTACTCAACATGCTGCTGCCCTACAGCGAAGGTGGTATTTGTGCACCACGCTGGTACGACATTCATTTCGAGACAACTTATTTGACTCGAGATGAAGTGTCTCGCAATGTCGTCTTTAGTTCAGATGGTGCTGCTGGCTTGGCAGACCCGGACGTTGCTTTGAGCACCGAAGACTTGGAATTCGACGATGAAATTGGCTTCCGTGTGTCGGCAGCGATTCAGCTGGGTCCGGGGTTCAGTATCGAAGGCGGATGGCAAGGACTGAACAATTTTGTCGCCGCTGCTGCGGTCACTGATGAAAGTGATGATCTCTATTCCGCCATGAGCGATTTTGGCAATAACCCACCTCCAGAGACGACAGAGTCGGGGATCGTTCGCGGAGGTTTTCCGCAAACAGATTCGGCCGAGTATCAC
>PBOG01000135.1 GCA_002724245.1 Planctomycetaceae bacterium | reverse complement strand
CCAGATCGGCAGCCGTGTGGTCGAGTTGTGCCTGTAAATTCTTTTCATCGATCGTGAAGCCGCGCCCTTTCGCTGCGACAAGCGCCAATATGGGCATCGCGTGTCCATGGCACGTAAAACACTGTCGATGTTGGCTGGAGCCGGCGGCGGTGGTTTCCAGCAGCGGGATTGACTTGCGGATGGCTGTGTCGATTGCCTCTTGCGAAGGACCGGCAGCATTCACCGTAGTCGAGATGATCGATCCGACGTACAGTAGACACACCAACGCGAGCTTTCTCTTCTTCATGGTCGTGGATTCCTGTTTGGATCCTTTGGCAGGCGTATACAGGTACCACCAATATAGAGGCTGGCACTCTGTGATGGGCCTGCAAATGTGATGGTCCTGCAAAAAGGCGAAATGAGACCTGTTCGCCGGCACGGCTGCGGTACCTGGTGCCGGCATTCGTGATCAGGGTCCAGGATTCCGGCGCGACGCACTCTTCACAGCGGGTACGTGACACGGGACAATAGACATCGTGATGCGATTCTCACCTTGGGTAATCAGACCTGGACTGGTGGCACTGACCATGTTCCTGGTGGCCGACGCCGCTAGAGCAGAGGATGTTTCTCCCCTCGATCTGCGTCCCCATGGTGGCGTTCTTTTCGAAATCCCCCGCGGGCAGCGCCAGCTGTTTCTAGACGATTACGGGATTGCTGAGGTGGGCGCGCTGCGGCGGACAATGCACACGGCCGTCAAGAAGGGAGCGGTGATTCGACCAGATCCCAGGCAGCCAACAGGTGGACTACAGATCCGCTGCGCGCCGCTGTGGATTCCACAGCAGAAAAGTTACCGGTTTCTGGTCGCCGACACGGCCGGTCCGACTTCACTCTTTCGGTGGTTCAGCAGCGGCGACGGGCTACACTGGCTGCCGGGCCGACAGCCCGATATGGGAACCTATACGCTGGTCTATGACGAACATGATCCGGATCCCCAGCGGCGTTACAAAGCGGCGCTCCCTCCACGTGGATTTGCCGTCTCCGCGGATGGAAACCATTGGCATATGCTCCCTGACGTGCCGGGTGTGCCTTGTGGGGATGAGGCGAACTTCTCATACGATTCGCAGTCGGGACGGTTCTTGCTGACGGTGAAAATTGGCGGGCCGCACGGGCGTTCAGTGGGACTGGCTACCAGTGAGGATTTCCAGAATTGGACCAACCACGGACTGATCTTTCACGCCGATGACGAAGACCAGAAGGTCGGCCGCCAGGCGATCGCGGGTCGCCTGGCCGATCCCAGTTTTCTGCCGCCCTACAACAAGCCCGATCCGGCGGTCTTTAACGTGGATGTCTACAACATGGGGATTTTTCGGTATGAGGGGCTCTACATTGGGATGCCTTCGATGTACCACGCAATCAGCCCTGTGCCCAGCTACTCCAATACCGAGGGCTTTCACCTGGTGCACCTGGCCTCCAGCCGGGATTTGAAGCAGTGGATACGCCACGGTGATCGTCGGCCCTTTATCGCTTCGTCACGGATTGGCAGTGGTGCCTATGACCTGACCCAGATCCTCGGGCCTTCGGATGCGGTGCGGCGCGGCGATGAGCTGTGGTTCTATTACACGGGCATTAAATACCGCGGTGGAATGGTGATGAAGGACGGTAAACGGGTTCCCGGTCCTGGCTTCAAGCCGGAGCGGGACAGCGGTGCCGTCTGCCTGGCGGTGCTGCGTCGTGACGGGTTTGTCTCGTTGGACGCCACCGACACCCCGGGATTTGTCCAGACCCAATCGTTTACGGTCCCCGGATCCCAACTGATGGTCAATGTGGACGCATCTCAGGGGGGCCACCTGCGCGCGGAGATCCTCAACGCAGCGGGCCAGGTAGTGGCCCGGTCGGAGCGGCTGACCGGTGACCAACTGCGCGGACCGGTGCGCTGGACCGAAGGGGACATTGCGGACCTCAAAGGTCAGGCAGCCAGTCTGCGATTTGCACTGCGCAACGCTCGGTTTTATTCCTACTGGTTTGAATAACGCAAAGAGACGCCGGTGATTTGCCGCGGAGGCGCGTTGTGTTTTCTCTGGTCTAGGCGGATAATCAGCATCGCGGTCGCCGTACGCCTGGTCGCATTTGTCGTTGGTGTGCGTTGTCAGGGACACAGGGCCTGCCAGGAGCGATTATTGCTGTCGAGGAACGTGCTGCCTGTCTGCCGCGTCACCTCGCCTGGTTCGCTGAAAACAGTCGCGAAACAAACAGCGAGCAGTGCGGGAAACCGCAGTGAAAGTTGCTTCGATGGATAGACATGTCTGCTTTCAGAGAGAGGAAAGCCCCGTGGAACAGGTGAATCAAGCCGATGTCGATCGTATGGCACGGAGATCCCAGTCGAGATTGCAGCCGGCCAGATTCGGGGCCACGGCGAGCGTCTTTCGATTACCCGCTCGCCCTCTGCTCTGCCTGGGGCTTTTCCTAGGGAATCGCGTTTGCGGAATCGCCCTGATTATTGTCAGCAGTTGTTGTCTCGGCATAGCGCACGGTGAGGATGCCGATTGGCCGGTCTATCTCGGGGGGAAAGAACGCAATCTCTATTCGCAGCTGGAACAGATTCATCGCGAGAACGTTTCCCAACTCGAAGTTGCCTGGACCTATGAGACGGGAGATGCGGCCGAATATCAAGCGAACAACCTTATTGTGCAAGGCGTGCTCTACACCCCTACCCAAACACGCAAAGTGGTCGCTCTCAACGCAGCCACGGGTGAGGAACTCTGGAAATGGGATCCCGCGAATGAGCACACGGGCGCGGGCCGCGCTCGGCAGCGAGGATTGGTCTACTGGGAAAACGAAACTGGCGGTGAGCAGCGGTTGTTTACTGGAGTCAAGGGTTTCCTGTTTGCATTGGATCCGAAGACGGGAAAGACCATTCGCGATTTTGGCGAGAATGGTTCGATCAATCTTGGCTCAGGCCTGAACACACCTGGCGTTACCTACCGCGATGTGCTGATTGTCGGCGGTGTTGGTGGAAAGGGCGCGGTTCGGGCTTTTGACGTCAGGACCGGCGCGCAACGCTGGATTTTCCATTTGATCCCCCGGTCGGGCGAGGTGGGTTCCGACACCTGGCCCAAGGACGCTTGGAAAACGGCCACTGGGTTGATGCCCTGGTGTGGTCAATCGCTGGACGAAAAACGTGGCATTGTGTACGTGGCTACCAAGACGGCTGAACCGGATTTCTATGGCGGCCGGCGCCATGGAAAGAACCTGTTTGCGAATAGCCTCGTTGCGTTGAACGCAGCCACCGGGGAACGGATGTGGCATTTTCAGATTGTGCATCATGACCTGCTGGACAAAGACTTGCCCTGTCCTCCGGTTCTGCTGACGGTGGACCACGGTGGCAAACGTGTCGATGCGGTTGCGCAGGGGAGCAAGCACGGGTTGCTGTTTGTCTTCAACCGGGTCACGGGTGAACCGCTCTGGCCGATCGAGGAACGGCCGGTTCCGCAATCGGAGCTTGTCGGAGAGCAGGCCTGGCCAACCCAGCCGTTTCCTACCCGGCCGCCACCACTGATGCGGCAGCGGTATACCGTCAAGGACGCTTCGAACATTTCGCCGGAAGCCCACCAATTGACTCTGGATCGGATTCGGGTTTCTCCCAATTTCGGGCCTTTTCCGGCACCAGGCTTGAATGAGACGGTGATGTTTCCTGGATTCGACGGCGGCATGGAGTGGGGCGGTGGCGCGGCGGATCCTGAAGGGATTTACTACGTCAACATCAACGAGATGCCGTGGCTGCTGCAAATGATCGAGACCCGGCATGCAGATGGTTCCAGTCTGTTGCCAGGTGAACGCGATTACATGGTCTTGTGTGGGGCCTGCCACGGCCTGAAACGCGAGGGCAACCTTCCTTTGAAGTTTCCGCCGCTGCTTGACATTGGCAAGCAACAGAAGCGTGCCGAAATCGAGAAGATTACTCGACAGGGCGCGGGACGGATGCCCGGTTACGCCAGCCTGTCCAAGGCCAGGTTCGACGCAATTATCGACTACGTGCTCAGTCCGCCCCGAAAAGCAACTCGCCCGAAACCGGGGACGCCCAAGCCGACAGCTGATGCTGCTGGCGACAGTGATCCGGTTTATGCCTTTGGCGGATTCCGTCGCTGGCTCGATGATGAAGGCTATCCCGCGATCAAGCCCCCGTGGGGCACACTCAACGCGGTTGATCTCAATACGGGCGAGATCAAATGGAAGGTAACGTTGGGTGAATACTCCGAATTGACTGCCCGTGGCATTCCACCGACCGGCACGGAGAACTACGGTGGCCCGCTGGTGACGGCCGGAGGCCTGATTTTTATTGGAGCGTCCACCGACGAGACCTTTCGCGCGTTCGATAAGAGGACGGGTGATGTACTCTGGAAGGCAAAGCTGCCGTTTGGTGGTAATGCCAGCCCGAGTACGTACATGGTCGACGGCCGGCAATATGTGGTTATTGCGGCGGGCGGTGGCAAGGGCGGTCGTCCGCGTGGCGGAACTCTGGTGGTGTTTGCTTTGCCGAAATGAACACAGTCGAAATGGAGCAGCGTCGCTGGGGCGTGGGCGTGAGGACGAATACCAGCGGAGCGGAATTGCGCTGGCTCGCCAGGTCACAGTTCAAGGTCCACGGCGAAACGCCGTTGGTTTTCCCTGTTATCCCGTGACTTTCCAGTAATCAGGCAGATCGCAACAACGTTGTTGTTCCAGCAGCGTCCGCCGGTGACTGGAGTGACTGTGCCGCTGCAGTAGCTGGGAGCTACAGTGCTTTCGATTCTGGTCCTGGCAGTCTGTGCATCGCGAGTCTTTGTCAGGCGCATTATGGCGGTGGATTAGTGTCTGGTTTTCCAGTTGAGTGTTGCGTCCCGAGAGCCGTTGCAAGCTGCGCACCCCCAGTACGGAGACCATTACCTGTAGTCCTTGGTGTTTTTCGGTCATTTTTGGGAGCTTGCTTGCCAACGATATTGGTGACGATTTCATCGCGGACCCTGTCACGGTAAAGACCTTGCAGAACCGCATCGTAGACTGCTTTGCAGACCGGATCTTTCTTCCACTCCGTCACCAACTTGGAGTCGGCCTCCTTGCCGTGACTGCAATAAACAGCTTCAACAAGCACAACAAATGTCGCAATGCGTACTAGTGGAATCCTCATGTCGCCTCCGAGGTCGTTGGCGATCAGGTCACTTTTGTCGTCACCTGACTGGGGAAGGCCAATAAAGTCAATGTGCTGTAGTAGACAATGTGCTGTAGTAATCGGTTTGCTGATGCTCGCTGGTTCCGCTGCATCGCGATAGACTACGGAAGCTCTGGAAATGATGCCTGGACATACGTTCTCATACCAGTCCAGTCCCTGGAGAAACAAGGGATGAAACAATACAAGCCAGGTTTTTTATCGTCGACAAGTCTAGCGTGTGCAGCGCTCTTGTTTCTGGGAACGCTCACGCGGGCCCAGGAGCGCGAAAGTCAACACGGAGGCGTCTTGTTCTATGCAGGATTTGACGGCAGCAAGAATGCGGACTACGCAGCCGGGAGTCCCCAGGCACATTTTCACGAGGGTGGCGGAACGCTCAATGCAGATGGCCTCGGATTTCGCGGTTCAGCGCTGCGTACGGGAGACGGCGAGGGATATCTGGAGTATCCGGCGGCAGGCAACATCGACGCCCGCGCAGGCACCATTGAGTTTTGGATGTATGCGCAGAATTGGGACCACGACGACGGTCACTTCCATCGCCTCATTGATGTGCGCGGTGAGGGGCAGATCTTTTTTTACTTGAGACCGCCCGGCGCGGGTGAATTTGTGGTGCGTTCCACGAGTAAAACTGCCAGCCGGGCCTATGGTTCCAGTTCGCTGAAAGGCAAGTGGAGTTGGTATGCCATGACGTGGGAGAAGGACGCGCGTCTGGGGTTCTACATCGGTGGGATCAAGGGTTCAGGTGAAGCCTGGACCCACGACTGCTCGGCACCATCGGGGGCGACGCCGGTCGCGGAAAATTTGCAACGGATTCTTATCGGGGATTTTGGTGGCCAGCCGTCGCGCCGGGCGCATACCCTCATCGATGAGGTCTACATCTACGACCGGGCACTGACTCGCGAGGAGGTGGACTGGGTGGTGAGAAACGCCTTGACCCGGAAACGGGGCAAGGACATCCCAGAGAACTTTATGCAACCCCAGGCCAAGGTGGTCCCAGACCCGTCAAATCACACACTGGTAGTGGAAATTGATAGCGGCGACCGCAGCGGTAATTTTGCTGGGTTGGCACGTCTGGAACCGGCAATGGGAACCGTTCCGGCGACGATCACGCAGACGAACGGCAGGTTCGGCCAGGCGGTCATCCCCTACGCAGACTTGCCGCCACGCGCGTACCGCGTGATCTGTGACATCACAAACAAAGACAATGAGCCCGTCGCATCGATTGTCACCAGGTTTGTTGCCCCGGGGCCACCGGTATGGCTCCAACAGAAGGTTGGGGTGAGTGACGTACCACCACCACCCTGGACCCCCGTTCAGGGTGAGGACGATCGTGTAAGGATGTGGGGACGTGACTATCAGCTGGGAACCTTTGGGCTGCCAGTACAGATACAGACGCAGGACGCTTCGGTACTGGCGGGACCCGTCCATTTCAGATCCGTGGTGAACGGTGCCGACATAACCTGGACCCCCGGAAAACGCCAAATCACGAAAAGGACTAAGGCCGAAGTGGTCTACGAGGGGACAGCGGGCAGTAACCTGGGTGAGCTGAGTTGGCGCACGCAGGCAGAATTTGACGGATTTCTACTGCATGATCTTGTACTTGCACCGGCACAAGATGCCACCGTCGACTTGATGGAGCTGCGCATCCCGATCCGCAAGGAGTTCGCCCTGCTTTACTCTCAAGGGTCGCGGACACGCGGGTTTCTGCCGCTGGGCCAGGGCAAAATCCTGGGGGCCGGCGGGTACTGGTGGATTGGTAACGATGACTTGGGTCTCTGCGGCGTAACCGAACATGACGGTTCAATGGTCGCCGGCGGTGATGGCCATTTTTCGATTGCGCGCGAGCCAAACGGTGATGTCACGGTGGTTTACCGATTTGCAAGTAAACCCACGTCGCTCGCTGAGCCCTGGAGCCTGCGGCTTGTCCTGCAGGCTACGCCTACCAAGCCGCTGCCGCCGAACTGGCGCACATGGCGGGACGCGGCTCCGTTCGCAGGTCCCCAGGCGGATTATCTTGCGTGGCAAACTGACGTCAAATTGTGGATCGCGTATCCCTGGCCACACGAAAAGGCGCACAAACATTTCGCCTTTCCCGTTGTCAAGGACGCGGTCTGGTATCGCGATCACGTAAAGAATTTACACGCCGGCGGCCCTGGTATGTGGCGAGACTCCGAGACCCTGAAAAAGGAGTCCACGCCAGACGTCAGGACGAGCCCATCAGGAAACAAGGTGCTTCCCTATAGTATGTTTGCTTTCATGGCACCCGGGATGCCCGAATGTGACTTCTATTGGCGCGAGTGGTACAACCCGCTGGGATTTTCCAGCCTCGGCGAGGGATTATACAAGTACGCCGCTGTGCGTCCTGTGCCCTCGTATATCGATTTCATGGTCTGGAAACACCGCGAGCTGATCAGGGAGTATGGGCACGACGGACTCTATATAGATTTTGCCGGCTTGTGTCAGGCGGCGCTCGATGTGGAACATGGCCTGGGGTACAAACGCGACGGGGTTGAGCATCCTGCCACGTTTCCGATTGTAGCCACCCGCGAGATCTGGAAACGGATGTACACGATGTTGCGACAGGAGAACCCAGGTGCCTTGCTCGTCGGTCACACTTCCGAAAATTCGTGTGCGCCGATCCTTTCCTTTCTTGATATCTGGGAACCTGGTGAGGGCAACTGGTTTGGCCAATTGAAAGACAATTACCTGGACGTGCTGCCATTAGACGAACTCCGGGCAGAGTTTCGGGCACAGCACTTCGGTGGCATCTCCTGGTGGTTGCCTGCCTGGCAGAGGGCCGCGGTTCTTGAGGACAAAGATGTGGCCGTGCGCCGTGCAGACGGTAGCGTCGGAACAGTGAGTGTCGAAAAAACCCATCACATGCTCGGCATCGGTTTGCTTCTGGATATCTTTATCTGGCCGATTACCGGAACGAACTACGCGGCGGTGAGGCCGCTTTACGCTGTCCAGGATGAGTTCGGAATGGGGGACGTCGAGTTTTTGGGTTACTGGGACAACGCCAGCGTCATCGGTGGGCAGACTGCTGAGATCCGCGCGAGCGCCTATAGGAAGCCCCAGGGTGGAGCCCTGCTGGTCGTTTACAATACGACCCGTAAGACCAGGGTTACGAGGCTTGGGGTCGACTGGGAGCGGCTCAAGTCGAATGGCCCGCTGGAGGTGTTGGACGCGTATACGAAGGAGCCTGTTGAGGTCGACGGGAGTGCACTCGAGCTGGAGGTCCCGCCTCTCAATTATCGGCTGCTGTGGGTGCGGTAAGATCCCGCAACTTAAGTTAATATTAATGAGCGAATTCCCACGGGTACCAATGTGGCATTGCTGCTATCAGACGATCCGGTCTGTGGGCGGATTTCGAGTTGTTGTTTGTTCAGAGATCAGGAGAGAGAGCAATGTCTACGATGACGCGAGGGATTCTGACCACAGTCGTATTGTCTCTGGTGATCCCGGTGAACCCAGAGATCGCCGCAGCGGACGATGTGATTCCACGCAACCCGCCGCTCCGCTGGTGGAAAGGTAACATCCACACGCACAGTCTTTGGAGCGATGGGAATGATTTTCCTGAGATGATCTGCGAATGGTATCGCACGCGAGACTACAACTTCCTCGCTCTTTCTGACCACAACACGCTCAGTGAAGGGGAACGCTGGATGCCGTACTCGACGATCAAAGAGCGAGCGGGTTCACAGGCTCTGGATAAGTACCTCGATCGGTTTGGGCCTCATTGGGTCGAAACTCAAGGGGCTCCAGATGCACCTGATTATGCGGTCCGGCTGAAGCCGCTCAACGAGTTTCGCGCGCTGGTAGAACAACGCGGGAAGTTCATTATGATCCAGGGAGAGGAGATCACCGATCAAGCCGCTGGGAAGCCAGTGCATTTGAACGCGACCAACATCAAATCACTGATCCAGCCTCTGGGGGGACAGACGGTTCGCGAGGCCATCAACAACAACTTGAGGGCTGTCGAGGAACAGGCGCAACGCGCGGGGCAGCCGATCCTGCTCCATATTAACCATCCGAACTTCGGCTTCGCGATCACGGCAGAAGATCTGGCTGCCGTCGTGAAGGAACGTTTCTTCGAGGTCTATAATGGCCACCCAAGTGTCGAGCACCTCGGCAATGCGACCCGACCTGGAATCGAGCTGCTGTGGGATATCGCTAACACACTGCGGATTTCTGAGTTCAAGTCTGCCCCGCTCTATGGGGTTGGCACCGATGACAGTCATGAGTACCACGGACGACCGGGTAGTCGACCAGGTCGAGGCTGGATCATGGTTCGCAGCCGTTACCTGACGCCCGAGCATTTGATCCGCGCAATCAACGCGGGCGACTTCTATGCCTCCAGTGGTGTGACGCTGACCGATCTGAAGTTTG
>PBOG01000134.1 GCA_002724245.1 Planctomycetaceae bacterium | reverse complement strand
TACCTTCTTGGTTGCAGCCTTCTTGGTTGCAGCCTTCTTGGTTGCAGCCTTCTTGGTTGCAGCCTTCTTGGTTGCAGCCTTCTTTTTAGCCGCTTTCGCAGCAGACTTCTTTTTGGCGGGCGCCTTGTCAGCGGACTTTTCCTTGCCTTTTGCAGCGACCTTTTTCTTTGACTTGACCGTTGCTTTTCGAACCGCGCGTTTCGGCAGTCGCTCTTTCACTTCAGGAGCGATTTCAACAAGGATATTTCGCACACGGGGCGAAAATGGCGAGGCCGCAAAATCAACTGCCAGCTGGTGAAGCAACGAACCAAACTCCGGCCCCTGCTTCTTGGAAATCGTCCGCTCCAAGCCAGGCACTCGATGCGAGGCAGCTTCGGCCTCGCTAATCAAACCCAACCAAACAAGGATCTGTAACGACGTACGATTGATGGGAATAGTATGGCCACTAAGGCCATACTGGGTTACATAAGCCAACCCAAATTTGGTCAACTTCCCGAGCTGTTGAAACTCCTTGACAGCCGCACCCAAATTTTGCTTACGCAGTGCGTCTATATCAAATGCATAATGCGTTTCAAAGATACCATGCAGGGCACCTTTCAAACGGCGTGCCGCTTCGCTTGGATCAGACAAGGAAGCCATCGACAGTGACAATTCTGCAATGCTTGTCACTCGAATCTCATTCCAGTCAAAGTAGTTTTGCTCAAGGCGAGCAAACACCTCATCGACAGCTTCAGCCGTCGAATTCTCCAGGCAACAGCCATACAGAACGTGCTCCAATAGAGGGCGGTCCTGCCGTGAAATAGCTGGCTTGTAGTACTTCTTGAGTACCTTGAATATTTTCGTAATTAACCCGGCTCGGTTTGACGTGCTCATATCGACCTGTCGATGGCCCTATTGAAGGGACCCCCTGTCATTCTCTTCAGAAACCTTTGAACTCACATCCTCCGCCTCTTCTCCACCCGGATCGGGGGAAGTGGAGTCAGGCAATAACTCGCTGAGCATGCGATCGATATGGATCGAATGCTTCACCCCCTGGTCCAGGTGAAAACGCAAACGAGGCGTATAACGCGTATCTATTCGTTTTGCAATTTTTTGCTGCAAGAAACCGCTGGCGCTCCGCAGACCATGCAAGCAAAGCGACTGCTTCGCTTCGTCTCCCATTACAGACACATTTACCTTCGCATGCCGCAAATCAGGAGACACCTCAACATAAGTCACGGTGACATCCACGACACGAGGATCGCGCAAATCCGTGAGAATAGCCATGCCGACTACTTCACGAATTGCCTCGGCTACTTTTAGTACACGCCGGGATGCCATCAATCAGAACCCAACCCCAGTCTTCAGAGGCTCCCAAATATCGCCTCAACACCTACAAACTACCGTCGCCATATGGCCCAGCCACACAACGCAGCTAGTAACTACACGACACAACTACAGGGTACAACTACAAGGTACAACTACAAGGTACGCGCAACTTCTTCGATCTTGTACGCTTCCAGGATGTCATCTTGCTTGACATCACCAAACCCTGCCAACTTGATACCACACTCCATACCTCGAGGAACTTCTTTAACATCCTCTTTGATCCGGCGTAGAGAATCGAGGGCATAATCACCAATCGTCCTGCCGTCACGATTCACACGCACACGACAGCCACGCTCGATCGATCCCTGTGCGACATAACACCCCGCGATATTCCCAGCGCGCCCCACCGGGAACAGTTGTTTCACCAACGCTCTGCCAAGTTCGATGACACGTTCCTCAGGCTTAAGCCGCCCTTCCAATGTCGCTTTGATATCCTCGGTCACTTTATAGATCACGTCGTAACGACGAATTTCGACATCTCGCGACTCAGCCAGAATACGAGCGTTTTCGTCTGGAATCACGTTGAAGCCGATAATCACGGCCTGGGATGCGGATGCCAAATGAACGTCACCAACTGTCACCCCGCCAACTGCTTTGTGGAGCACCTTGATGTGGATTTCAGGATGGTCAATCTTCGCGAGTTCTTTTTCGATGGCCTCAATGGATCCACGGACATCCGCACGAATGATTAAATTCAACGTTACAAGATCAAGTTCTTCACCCTCCAATTTTCCTTCAGCAATCCGTCTCTGAAATTCTTCAAAGGAGATCTTGGGTTGGCCTCGGTCACCCAACGACTCTTCGCGGGTGCGATGGGATCGGTCCTCGGCAATCTCTCGGGCCTGTGCGACATCGTCTAAAACATAAAATGCCTCACCTGCATCCGGCGCCTCATTAAGTCCGGTAATATTCACCGGCACCGAAGGCCCCGCATTCTGCAGCTTCACGCGTGGCTTCAACGTATCGTACATGGCCTTCACTCGCCCATAAGACGATCCACAGACCAGAACATCTCCGACATTCAGCGTGCCGTTCTTGACCATTAATTTGGCAACCACCCCACGCCCGCCTTCTTGCTCTGACTCGAGGCAGGATCCGATGGCTGGTCGACTCGGATTTGCCTGATACTCATGCAGATCCGCAATCGCCAACAGGGTCTCCAGGAGCGTGTCGATTCCGTCTCCCGTCATCGCACTTGTTTGTACGACTTCAACATCCCCACCCCATTCACTAGGCGTCAAGTCGTATTCAGTCATCTGCGTCATGACTTTACCCGGATCAGCACCGGGAAGGTCCATCTTATTCAAGGCAACAACAATCGGCACCTCCGCAGCCTTGGCGTGACTGATAGCCTCTTCGGTCTGCGGCATAATTCCATCATCGGCGGCTACAACCAATACCGCAATGTCGGTCACATTCGCACCGCGTGCGCGCATTTCCGTGAACGCCTCGTGACCTGGCGTATCAACAAAAGAGACACTCCTGCCATCCTTCTTGATTTCATAGGCGCGAATATGCTGCGTAATCCCCCCGGCTTCGCCAGACACAACATCTATTCCAATAATTGAATCCAGCAACGACGTCTTTCCGTGATCGACATGCCCCAGGAACGTAACCACGGGAGGGCGGGGCTCGAGATCAGCCGGATCATCTTCACGATCGCGCAACTGTGCAAGCAACGAGACTTCCAGAGTTTCCTGTTGCTTGAATTCAAGCTCCACACTCAAGATATCCGCCAGCAATTCGGCATGCTCCAGATCAATTTGCTGGTTGATGGTAACCATCATCCCCAAATTCATCAGTTCCGCCTGCACACGCGAGGCACTGACTCCAGCAGCTTCGGAAAACGTGCGGACGGTACACGGAAGCTCCAACGCCACCTTTCCCTTGCGCGGCGCAGCCGTGTTGGTACCTTTACGGCGGCTCAAAGTACGCGTGCGTTTCATGCGACCACGCATCATGGAATCTTCTGGCCGACCCTGCGATCGTTGTCGGCCGCGATTACCAAGCGTTTTTTTGCGGTCTGCACGCGCACTCGCCATACCGGCTAAACCCGACTCTCGACCGCGCCGCCCACGTGTCTTGCCCTCCGCGGGGGCCTCTAACGGCACTTCGCGACCGGCCGCGGGACTGCGAGGCTTTTGTGGCGATTCGGGTGGAGCACTGCTCTTGCCAGCCGGAGGTCGTGCCTTCGCCGTCATTGCTCCCTTAGAGAGTCGTATTTCGGGCCTCTGCGACTTGGGCTCTGCAGGCTTTGGGCGCGGAGGAGTCTTTACATCAGGCAACGGAGCCACGTTGATCACCGGCTGACGCCGGCGTGGTGCCTTCGGACTTTCAGCAGAGTCACTCTTCTTCTTTGCCGCAGACGATCCTGAATTGGCAGCAACTCCGAGCACCTTAATTCTGCTGGCATCTCCTCGCGAGGCATCTCGATTCCGAACCGGCGCTGCAGGTGCCTCTGGCGCACTACTCACTTTCCGCTTGGCGAGTGGCGCGGGCGCAGACACCGGTGCCTGCGACGGCTCGGGCTCCGGCTCGGGCTTTGGTCCGGCCAAGTGAGACTTTACTTTGTCGAGCTCTTCGTCGGACAGGCTAGCAAGCGCAGAACCTTTTCCGGTAATCCCCAGCTTGGAACAGATATCAACCAGTTCCTTGCTGTCGATACTCAACTCTTTCGCCAATGAGTAAATCCGCGTGGGCACAGTAGGCCCCTCCTCTCGCTTTCCGAAAATCTCTGCTGCTAGAGATTCTCGGGAACTCAATATGAACTGCTACATGTCCACATCTCCCAGGGATCACAATCTTTAGGGAACTAGCAACCGTTCACCATATTAGTGACGCCACTTTCGCCGAACTCTCCCGAACGATTACAACTCGCCTTACTCCCTCACATCCGTGTACATTTCAATACCGCAATCCTACATCAGTACCCCAGCCGTTGTCCACGAAAAATCAACACATGGCCCGCAGTGTAAGCCGAGTCTACCGGCCTGGCAAACCATCTCTCGAGATCTAAGTTTTAACCTGGGTTTAGCCCACAATTTATTCTTGGGAATTTTCCTCGTCCGCCGCGACTGCTTCACCGGACTCTGCTTCACCGGAATCGGCTTCACCGGACTCTGCTTCACCGGAATCAGCTGTCGCCGCTTCCGCCTTGGCCGCCGCCTCAACGGTCAATCGTTCCTGTTCTTGCTCACGACGCATGCGACGCTGTTCTGTCGCAGCCTGCTCCGCTTCTTCTGCCTTGACTTCAGCTTCCTGGATAATTGCATCGACCACATCGGCACCCAGACCGCCCATTTCCATCAAGGCGTCCGGCTCCATGACGGAAAGGTCGTCGTAGGACAAGTACCCCTGTTCGACTAATGCCTGCGCAAGTTCCTCCGATACACCTTCGATAACACTGAAACCCGCAACAGCGCGATCAATCTGTTCTTCCAGCTCCTCCGCTGTCATGATCTCAATGTCCCAGCCGGACAACTTGCTGCCCAGTCGCACATTTTGACCACGCCGCCCGATCGCTAACGACAATTGGTCTTCTCGCACCAGGACAATGGCCCGGCCTATCATGTCGCAAAGCAGAACTTGATCCACTTCGGCAGGCTGCAGAGCATTGGGAATTAACACTTCAGGATCGTCATTCCAACGGACGATGTCGATTCGCTCTCCCGCTAGTTCATCGACAATGTTCTTGATCCGATTCCCACGCACACCAACGCAAGCACCCACACAGTCTACGCGCTGGTCACTACTACTGACGGCAACCTTACTGCGATAACCGGGCTCACGAGCAAGTGCGTTGATAGAAATAACACCGTCCACTATTTCCGGAATCTCGGTTTCAAACAGCCGTTGAACTAAACGGATGTGCGTACGACTCAGCACGACCTTGACACGGCTTCCCTGAGGACGTACCTCGATCACAACGGCGCGCACCCGCTCATTCACATGGTGCGTTTCACCTGGAATTTGCTCACTGCGCGGCAGAATGGCCTCCACATTCCCCAGCGATACTGTTGTCGCACCACCTTCACTACGTTGAATGACACCACTCACCATTTGATCGATCTGTTCTTGAAACTCTTCGATCAGGGAATCCCGTTCGGCTTCCCGAATTTTCTGGATGATCACTTGCTTTGCGGTCTGGGCGCCAATCCGACCAATTTCATCCAAGTCAAGTGTCGTCCCGTCGACCTCACCCGCGAGCGCACCGTCCTCCCGACCGACCGTGATCGTAATTTCTGCTTCTTCGCCGTACTGACGTCGTACAGCCGAAGCGTACGCAGCCTCTATCGCTTGAAACACGACCTCCGGATCGATGTTCTTTTCGCGATACAAAGCATCGACAATACGAAGAACTTCGTTTGGATTCATGCGAAACTACGCTTTCCCGCTGTGATCGATTCCGAGTTCCCACGCTTCGGGAATTCAGCGGCACTCCGGCCGTGTATCCGAAAACCCGTACCCTTCCACTTGCGCTACCATGTCTGTGCCCCCCTGTCCCTCGCATGGGCTCACTCCCAGAACCCAAACGACGCAGTCGCTACACACAATAGCACACCCGCCCCGACAGTCGGCCAGACCGACTTACACCGGACAAACGAACGAAATCGTTTCCAAGTCACAACTTAGCGAGTACTAGAATCAGGTGAGGATATCCCTGCAGAGGAGTAGTGTCAACCTGCCTCCAAAGCCCCACACACGTCTGGCTGATCATATCTCGACGCCGGGCGGGCTATCTTCATTCGCTGCACGCCCCACCAGTAAAGGTCGCGTTTCCGGGCAATGGACTGATACCGCTTCTGCACTGAGCGTACTACATTAAGAACTGATGACCCCAAGTCCGCCCTCAAGTACCGACCTGGCTTTCGACAGCCGATCGACGAGTCCAATTACCAGCGTTATTGAACGGTCAACGGTGAGTTCCTATGAGCCCTCGAATTGTAATCACAGGTTTGGGGTGTGTCACGCCGCTAGGGAATGATGTGGCCACTGTGTGGCAACGCCTTATTGACGGTCAATCGGGCGCCGGTGCAATCACACTTTTCGATACCCAACGCTTTCCGGTACGCATTGCGGCCGAGGTCGACGACCCACCCGGTCCCGTAGGCGACTTTACGAGCCAGCAATGGCAGCGTCAGGCTCGGCAAACACGGTTTGCGGTAGCTGCGGCCGATTTAGCACAGCAACACGCAAATCTAGCCAACCATCCCAGCCCCCCAACACGAACTGGAGTGTACCTCGGATGTGGCGAGATCTTCCCCGACTTCAATCAATTTGCCCAGATCACACGTCAATCGCTAAGGGAACGGCAAATCGAAATCAAAGATTTCATGGAACAAGGGCTTAGCCAATTTGATGCCTACGACGAAACCGTACATGACCCCGGCATCGCCACCAGCCTGATCGCCGGATTACTTAACGCACAAGGCCCATGCACAAACTACACCGCAGCTTGCGTTTCCAGCAGTATGGCGATCGGCGAAGCGGCCGCAGTAATCCAGCGCGGCGAGGCGGACACCATGCTGGCAGGTGGTGCCCATAGCATGATTCACCCTTTTGGCGTCAGCGGCTTCCACCGCCTTTCGACGCTGAGCACACGAAACGATTCCCCCGAGCAGGCAGCCAGACCGTTTGAACATGATCGCGACGGCTTTGTCATCGGTGAAGGCGGCATTGTGCTCGTCCTTGAAAATCTAGAAACCGCACACCAGCGAGGGGCCGAGGTCCTTGCCGAATTAAGCGGTTACGGTGCCACCCATGATGCATTTCGAATCACCGACCCGAGACCCGACGGCCGTGCCGCCGCGCGCTGCATACGCAAAACGCTGAATAATGCCGGTCTCGAACCTAGTCAGATCGACTACATCAATGCCCATGGCTCTGGCACCGGGGCCAACGACCGTGCGGAAACCGTCGCGGTGCGATCTGCGTTTGGCGATGAGGCCGCTCGCATACCCATCTCGAGTACCAAGAGCATGACAGGTCACCTGACTACTGCATGCGGCGCTCTGGAATTGCTGGTTTCAATCATGGCACTACGGACGGGCATTATTCCACCAACCGTTAATTACGAGAAACCTGACCCGGAGTGCGATCTGGATTACGTCCCTAATGAAGCGCGGCAAAAAAACTGCCGCAACATCCTCAGCAATAGCTTTGGTTTTGGTGGCCAGAACGTATGCTTGACGGTTTCGAGATTCGAGGACTGAACTCGACTTTGCCAAAATCATTGAACGACTTCGGGGACAGTAAGCCTGAAGCTCTGGTGCGCGTCACACAACCCCGCACCCGTCAGTCAACTTGCCACAGCGCCACGTGCGTCATACGGCATGCAGGGCAGGAGACCGGCCCGGCCCGGGCATTTCGCCGAATTTTCACCGGACACTCTCGTTACCCAACGTCAGGCGGCGTAGCGAGGCATAATGACCTTCACTGGCGCATCCACGCGTTTCGTCGTCACGGCTTGCACGACGGAGTCCAGCGCGCGTTGTGAAATTTGGCGTTGGACACTTTTTGCGATTTCGCCATCAAACAGCGCATCGGCCACTTCGCGAACAGGCCGCGCAGCTCGAGCCCGTACGTAACCACGAGCTTCATGCGACGTCATACGTTCGATGCGACCGCCGCACAGGCGCTGCACTGGAGGCTGGGCTTGTGCAACAACCTGACGAGTCAGTTGGTCGATACGTGCCTGATTAAATCGTCCCGCGAGATCCTTCCATACCATCCGAAGAGTCCTTTTCGTTTGAACAATTTCGGCCGGGGCACCCGTCTCTACCGCGAGCAGTTTCACTGCATTTGCGTCAGATCTATACGTTCCACCGACACCGCCAGAGATTTCCCAAACCGCAAATAATGATCGAACATGTCGAGCGTCTTCTGAATATTACGACAGTAACTACGGAACATGACGTTTGGGGAGACTTGAACGTCTCGGGGACCTTTTCACACCCGCAACCAGCCATTTCGGCAAAAACCTGGCCTCTTGACCACTTTGGACCGATGTTTTAGGTTGCAGCGCCGCGCTGCGAGCGTTCGGCCTCCGTCGCAAATGGCGCCGTGGCCAAGTGGCTAAGGCAGAGGATTGCAAATCCTTTATCCCCGGTTCGAATCCGGGCGGCGCCTTTTCTTTTTTTCTCTACGCTGGGCGATTATGGCTGTGCAGAAGAGCACGGCTCCCTTGCCAGTTGCGCAACAGGCCTCGCCCTGGACCTAGGATGACGCTGGCCGCGGTTGACTCGTTATGGCTGCCGAGTCCCAAGGAAATGAACTCGCCCGCACCCGTCACAAGGACTAGTTCTGCCCGCCAGCAGAAAGCACACATTTTCCTGCTGGAATGCCTTGCCACTCCCAATCGACTCTCGTAGAGTAACGCGACCCTCGTCGAGAAGTGCCAGGATCGAGTCCCAGCTTGTCCGTTTCAACGGACTGAAGAGGAACGCAAATGCCAAAATTAACCGTGGATGGAATAGGTGAATTTGAGGTTTCCGCCGGCAAACGCCTGGTACTAGCACTCAAAGAAGAAGCCAACGTTGATCAACTCCACGCCTGCGGCGGCAATGCACGGTGCACAACCTGTCGTGTGGAAATTACTTCTGGCGAACCCACCACGATTAGCGCAGCTGAAAAAGCTACTCTTGAAGCACGTGGACTGACCGACGTGCGTTTGAGCTGTCAGGTTCTCTGCGACCAGGATATGACCGTCAAAGCGATTAGCCGACTAGAGGGTAGTGGACGGGCTGACTGCGGCTCTGAACCGACTCCTGAAATGCAACCCCAACCCGTGGAGTGGGTTGAAAAGTAGCCAACTGGCCCTTCCAAATTCAGCGTGCAAACCAGCAGAGGCCGGCTGGCTCGCTGTCCTTTTGCCGGCCAACCTCGTCGCGCACGGCCACAAACCGTTGACCCGCACAGGAAGGCGAGCCAAATTCTGCGCCGCGCTCGCTGGTTGCTAGCCAGCGATTCTAGCCGACAGACATCCGTGGATTTGTTGCCGCGCGGGTCAACGCTTGTCACAATAGCAACTCTGGAAGGCCCGTGCCTCGGATTAACCACCTCGTCTCGATAAATCGCGGCTTGCCCAATGCACACCCACCTACAATCTCGCACAACGTATCTCGCACCTGCTCACATTTTTCAGAGGGCGCTGTGGTGCCCACTAAAACTCACCGCCGTCTTGAGTTTCATTTGCGCTACGTTGGTGGCACAAGAAGAACCTCCCCATCCTCCAGGACTGCTGGCGCGCGTCCCCTGGACAACATCAGCAGTCGCCGGAACTCCTGAACCACCAGCGCCGTTTCAAGCCGTGCCAGCATTCCCAGAATTAAAATTCCAACAACCCGTTTTTGTCGCCGAAGAACCTGGCAGCAACCGTCTTGTAGTCGCAGAGTTGTCGGGAAAAATTTATGCCTTCGATCCAGCAGCGGCAAATAATGACAGCCGCCAATTATTTCTTGACACAAAACGGGAACTCTACTCGTTCTCGTTCCACCCAGACTACGAAAAAAATGGGCAAATCTTTGTTTTCAGCCCGAGAGATCCCAAAAAGAGTGGCGAACAACAGAGTCGTGTCTCCCGCTTCACTGCCAAACTCCAGGATCCACGCCAATGCTCACTGGATTCGGAAGAGGTCATCGTCGAGTGGCTGGCCGGGGGCCACAATGGCGGCGAAGCGATCATCGGTCCTGATGGATACCTATACGTTTCAACAGGGGACAGTACATCGGGCTCCGACCCCAAAGCAACCGGTCAGGGCGTCAACGATTTGCTGTCCGTAGTCATGCGACTCGATGTCGAAAACCCCGACCCAGGACGCGCCTACTCCATTCCCAAAGACAATCCGTTTGTTGACTACGAAGGAGCCCGTCCGGAGATCTGGGCCTTCGGATTTCGCAATCCCTGGCGAATGAGTTTTGACCGCTCGGGCCGTCTTTGGGTTGGCGACGTAGGCCAAGACCTGTGGGAAATGATCTGGATCGTACAGCGGGGAGGCAACTACGGCTGGAGCGTTCAAGAAGGCAGTGCTCCTTTTCACCCGCACAAACCCGTTGGGCCCGGGCCCATCCTGCCCCCGGTGGTCGAACATCACCATGTTGAATGCCGGTCGATTACCGGTGGCTATGTCTATGAAGGGTCACAGTTTCCGGAACTCGAAAACGTCTACGTGTACGGTGATTATCAGTACGGCAAGGTCTGGGGAGTGCGTCACGACGGTAAACGCGTCACATGGCAACAGACACTCGCCGACACACCTCTGCAGATCGCCAGTTTTGGTACCCGTCGGAACGGAGATATCCTGCTGATCGATTACACCACTGGGGAGCTGTTCAAATTAGAGCGCACACCACCACAAACTGCCAATCAAGTTTTTCCTCGCAAATTAAGTGAAACCGGTCTCTTTGCTTCAACCCCCCAACAAATTCCAGCGGCAGGGGTCCTGGAGTACTCTGTCAACGCGCCACAATGGACGGATGGCGCTACCAAGCGGCGCTTTATTGGTATCCCCAACGACGGCAAGATCAGCTTTGTTGAACGCAGTGGGAACGCCAGCACCTGGGGATTCGTGGACGGCTCTGTCCTCGTGGAGACCATATCTCTGCCAATGGTGACCGGTCAGCCCAATTCGACACGGCACATCGAATCCAGGCTACTGGTCAAACAACAGAATCATTGGCTGGGGTACAGCTATCTCTGGAACGACGAACAAACCGACGCCGAATTGGTGGAGGCAAATGGTCAGAATCTGACATTGAACATCAAGGACCCTCATGCTCTCGGTGGCCAACGGCAACAGACCTGGCGTGTTCCCAGCCGCAACGAATGCATGGTGTGCCATTCACGCGCCGCAGGATTCGTGCTGGGCATCAATACGCCGCAGATGAATCGTACTCACACCTACGAAAACGGCTCCGATAACCAGTTGCACACGTTCAACCATATTAGCCTCTTTACAGGACCGCTAAACAAACTCCCCACGCAATACGACGCGTTACCCAACCCGTATGACTCCACAGCCGACATCAATCAACGGGCCCGCGCCTACCTGCACGTCCACTGTTCGGTCTGCCACGTGGCAGACGGCGGTGGAAACGCCAAGATCGAGCTCGCTTATTACCAGAACCTCACCCAGACCCAGCTGTTAACGACACCCATGCATGGCAACTTTGGTTTGGCCAACGCACAAATTGTGGCTGCCGGCGATCCCTATGCTTCCGTCCTTTACTATCGCCTTTCCAAGCTGGGACGCGGGCGCATGCCCCATTTAGGTGGACAGGTTACTGATCAGCAAGCGCTGAATTTGATTCACGACTGGATCAAACAGCTCCCCCCCCCCGACAAGGAAACGAAAAAGGCTCCTGATACGAGTCAACAAGAAGAACAAGCGGCAATGGCGTTACGCACCATTCTGGCAATGCCGGAATCGGAACGTGACCAGGCGATTGATCAACAACTGGCATCAAGTCGAACGGCATTTCAATTAGCACGAGCCGTCGGCACCGATGCAGTGGCGTCCCCTCAACGCCGACACCTCATCCGCCGTGCCGCACGACATCCTGATCCGACGATCCGCGATCTGTTTGAACGCTTTCTCCCGGAAAATGAACGTACCAAGAGACTGGGAGACGCGATCGTCCCCGCTGAGATACTCTCCCTCGAGGGCAATGCGGATCGAGGGAGAACATTTTTCTTTGCGGCAACCGCAGCCCAGTGCTTGAACTGCCACAAGGTGCAAGGCAAGGGTGGCGACCTGGGGCCCGACCTGAGCCAGGTCGGCAAGAAGTACAAGCCTGCTGAATTACTTGAGTCACTACTTAAACCATCAATCAAGATCGATCCGAAATTCGCAACCTATCAAGTTATTACGATCGACGGAAAAGTCTTCTCCGGCCTGTTGCTGAACAAAGAAGACGACCCCGTGACGTTACGAGTCTTGCAGCAGGGCAAGCCGACGACCATCCAGATTGCCAAAGACGATATCGACCAGCTCAGTATGCAACGAAAATCATTGATGCCCGACCGCATGCTGCGGGATTTGACAGCCCAGCAAGCAGCTGATCTCGTCGCGTTCCTCTCCTCACTCCGGTAGATCCTATTTGCCTCGCAAGGGGATACTGATGAAGCCCGCAGGAACTCGGACAACTCCTTTACCCTTATCTACATGTCAACCACTTACTCGACGTGCTGTGCTTCACGGCGGTGCGGCAGCCTGTGCACTCCAAGCCAGTACCAGCCTGAGCTCCGCAACGGCCGCCCCACCAGCGGACTACGTCCAGTTTGGTCAGACTGACTTGATGGTCACTCGTTATTGCCAAGGTACGGCATTCCGCAAAGTACCACGCAGCGACAACACTGCCGCCAGACGGATTTTATTCCGCTGTCTTGACGTCGGGATTAACTTCTTCGATAGCGCTGAGGCATACGGTTGGGGCGGATCTGAAACCGTGCTGGGCAAAGTGATCCGAGGACGCCGCGAAAAACTAGTGATCTGCACCAAGGCCGCACCTTCGCTCGCACCCGTGAAGGACCCCGATACCAACAAGTTTCGACTGGGCAAGAAGCTTGATTTTACCCGCCAGAATCTCACCGAAAAACTCAATGCCAGCCTGAAACGCCTCGGGACAGACTACGTCGACCTGTTCCTCCTGCATTCCCCCGATGAAGGCCAAACGCCACCCGAACAATTGGCCCAATGGATGGAATCGCTGGTCAAATCAGGCAAAACCCGCTACTGGGGAATCTCAAATTACCCCGCACCACAAGTCGCAGAGTTCCACCAACTCGGAATCAAAGGACAATCCACTTCACCAATCGCCGGAACTGAAGACTACTTCAACATTGCCTCACGTGATCGTTTCGAACCTGAAATGCCGCCTGTGCTGCGTCGCACGAAACTGGGACTATTAGCGTTCAGCCCACAAGACATGGGCCGCTTGGCGCCAGAACAGACCATTGACCCGATCGAACGGCCACTGGTGAGGGTGTTGGATGAAGTCGCCCGTGAACTAGGCGCAACGCGGCCGCAGATCACGATCGCCTGGGTGCTCTCTCGCTCGGAAGTCACCAGCGTTCTGGGAGGCGCAGAGACCCCTGAGCAGGCAGCAGAGAACTTTGCCGGCAGCAGTCTGCGATTGCCACGCGATTTGAAGAAACGCCTCGACGCCGCCAGTGATGCGGTACTCGCCGTCAAACGCAAACGAAAGAAAAAAGGCACCTTCTGAATAACCCAGCCAGCACGAACGCAGCATCCATTCGAGCAGAGGCCGGGCCGACTACTTGCTGGGCTGCTACGCGCCCACCACTCCGGCGCCGCGGCAGATCTTCTTCGTCAGGGTCGCGGGTGAAAAACGCGCAACTCGTTTGGTAGTTCGTCTGTGTCGTCGGACACAATCGGCAAGGCCTGCTCCAGGCGGCCCGCAACCTCGTCGACCGCCGCAACAAATGCATCGCCATACTCCCTGGAACGCAGCGCTTCCTGGGCACGATCGCGAGTCGCTTCGACGAGCGCCTGGCCGTCATGCTCCATCACTCCGTCATCAGCCAACACCAGCACTCGACGTTCAAACAGTGAGACAAAAACGAGCACCCCACCCGCACCGCGAGTAGCGCTCATCCGCTGTGTCAAGAACACGCGTGACGCAGCACGTGCAACTTCTTCGTCCATCTCTCGCTCCGATACGAGCAGTCTTCTCAGAGGATGGACATAACTGGCCAACAGATTTCCTGCAACGTAGCCCAGGCAAATCGCCAGCATCTGCTCGAACAAACCAAGGCTGGCAGGTGCGGCCCAGCCTTGGCTCACTCCGTCGCCGCTGGCGACGGCTGAGGAAAAATCACTGACTGAATAGAAGTTGGTCAACGCCAACAGCGCGACCGCGCCGAGCAAACCACAGATGCCCTCGGCCCGATCGTAACGCCCGGACTCCGTCGCCGCAGCACAGACAATCTCTGCCGCGGTCCGACTCTCCGCGGACTTGACTGCTTCGGCGACTCGTTCTCGAACTTCGTCAGAAAACAGGGTACTTGCATCTGCCATAATCTGGCTTCCCGTATTTGTGAGGTCTCACTCTAAACACACCGAGGACATTCGTTACCAGCTCCCGGAGGCTCCACCACCTCCCGAGTAGCCTCCGCTGTAGCCGCCTCCCGAATAGCCTCCCGAATAGCCCCCGGAAGAAGAGCCACCGCTCCCACCGAAGCGGTTGCCCAAAAAGCCCAGCGCAAGGACAGCGACTATCGGAAAGCAAACCCCAAGGGCAATCATCATCAGTCCACCACCAATGAGCCACTTGCGGTACTCCGGAACAAAAATTCCGGCCACAATCAATCCAATCCCCCCCACAACCATCAACACGATCAGCGCGATTGGCAGAAACCCAAAAGCACCCAGCGATCCAGATCCCGACGAGCCATTGCGGCCGCGTAAACTGCGTTGAAAACGCTGCCCAATCGGGGCCGACTGCTGTGCGATCGGCGGCGGGGAGCCATCTGGTCCTATTGCCGCCATGTCTTTCAACGAGATCACACCGTTGGTGATCCCGCCGGCAAAATCACCCTGCTTGAACGACGGGACAATGCGACCGTTCATCACCTGCAGGCAATAAGCATCCTGCTTGCGACCCCAGTCAGCTCCCAACTCAATCCGCGCTTTACGGTCCCCGGCGCTGACCAACAGCAGCGCCCCCAAGTTCGCCCCCGATTCCCTGTCCAGCGTGCCAATCTTCCAGGCATTGAACCACTGTTTGGCAAAAGTCTCGATGCCGCCAGAGTGGTTGTAGTCTGCCATGCGCCGGATCGTGACAACGATGATCGGCGTGTTGTGTTGCTCCATGGCAACCTGCTGATGTTCCCCGATCTGATTCATCTCCTGGGATGACAACATGCCAGCAAAGTCATGGATGAAATCACCGTTCCCGGCCGCGTCTGCCGGCACGGGGGGAATATCGGCACTGAACGCCACAGAAACCGTGAGTGCCAAGGCAAAACCGACGAGCGACTGCCAACCGAGCGTGTTCTTCATACGATCCTCTCTCGCTGGGCATGGGACATAACGAGATCGTGTTGGGCGCACGCACCTCTAAGTAATCAAGCGCCGCCGATGGAGAGCCTACCGCAAAACAAAAACGAAAGCCAAGCGTGTGTAAATTCGCGGGCAATTTACACACCCCTCCCTGGATGTATGCCCGGCACGTCTCCTTGCGCTGCTCCTTGTGCTGGGTTTCGCCTACGCCGACTCATCTTGCTTTGTCATCTCTGCAGACTTCATTCTGTCGCCCCTAACCGGGCACTCCCTCTACCACCGCCAGCACAATGACGACGACCAGCCACAAGCGGCTCATCTGACGACAGGCAGTAGCTCAATCCCATCGCGTGCCGGGTTAAGACGTAGCCGCACCAAAAAAACTCGGTTGGGCGCTCGCCCGCTCGCGCAATAAGGAAGCAGGATGGATTGGTCTGACTCAAGAATATAGGAACCTGGATATCCATAACTTGAAGTATCCAGCGGAATATCCTTTGACCAGGTCTTCCCTCCGTCACGACTGATCCAAACTCGCAGCCTATTCCAGGTGGCAATCGCCACCAATGTTCCGTCCGCCAATACAACGAGCTGAGGCGCCTTGAACTTTCCTTGAGAAACCAACCGGGTTCCCGAGTCGAGCCAAGTCACTCCTTGATCCGAGGAATGGAAAACGGCACCGTCAGGTCGCGTGATCAACACGATCCGGCCATCTGCCAACTCGGCAATAGCTGGCTCGTCAACATTGTTGTCAGGGCGAACAAGCCTGGAAACAACCGGCCAAGTCAAACCACCATCCGTCGAACGACGAATGGCCCCTCGCAAGTATTTCTCACCGCGAACCTGATAGTAAGTCGCCCAGAGTACGCTGCCGTCAGCAAGCTCGACGGGGCGTCCCCCGTGCGCGCGCTCATAGAAATTCCCCGGGCTCTCCAAGCCAATCGGCGGCGACCAGGTGTGCCCGTTGTCGGTCGAACGAACCAGAAACTGTTTGGTATTCAATCCGTCAATGTCCTTGGCAAACGCCGACGGTGCCTGGCGATAGCCGTACCAAGAAGCCTGTACACCAACAAAGCAGATCACAGTACCGTTTCGGAGCGTCATCACGGCATGGGCACCATCATCGAGTCGATGATCGACGATGGTAAATGGCTTCGACCAGGTCCGTCCCCCATCTGTTGAACGACAGGCCATCGTACGTCCACCCGTTGGCGCTGTGAATTCCAGTGGCCAGCCTTCTGCCAACCAGCGTTTGCGCAAATCAGGTTCGATTTGCCTGGGCTGCGCAAATGAGGAATGCCAGTAGCCTGCCGAGTGTGTGAGCAGTAAATCACCGTTGGGCATCCGGTCCAAGCCGCCGGGCCAGCCAATAAAATCACCGATTCCTGGATAGTCTGCCGGCCGATTATGATCCGCTCCGGTCACACAAACCCGGGCCTGTGTAATTTCCAGACGTTGTCGCGCCTCCGGTGGCGCCGCGTGCATGAAAGAGACAACCCCAACGCTAACCATAGCGCAGGCAACCCTGAGAAATGTGGACGCATGCACGACGAGACCTCCTGCGGGACTCAACCAACAATCATCAAGCGACACGGAATCTTATCAATAAATAACGTCGGCTGCCTTGCTCGAACCCGCACAATTTGCAAAGCACAGTGATCCCGGTCTGCTCCACATCCACGTCGACCTGCCACGAAGCAACCCCGCTGCTAAGATAGAATGGCGCTGAACTTCACCGTCAGGGCTTGACTCTACACTTATTGCAAGAAAGAAATTGCAAGAAAGAAAAGGTACGTCACGGCTCGTGTTTGCTTTCCCACTCGGCCCTACAACTGCATGGATCACGACACACAGGGCGGTCGTGGTCCATATAGCACTCCTGATATCGTTCCTGGTGGTTTTCCTTGTGGTCGAGGTACAGCCTGCCCAATCGGCGCAACCACAGCCACCGGAAGCAGCCAGCCAACGTGCGGCGTCTCTCCCTGAAATTTTTTTCGACCAAATGGTCTCACCCATCCTGTCCACCCACTGCCTGAGCTGCCACCGTGGTGCCAAAGGCAAGGCCGGGCTTGACTTGACCCAGCGCAGAAACGCCTTACGTGGTGGCGACAGTGGCCCGGCAATCGTCGCCGGCAACGCCCGTAAAAGCTTGTTGTGGCAACGTATCCAAGCCGATGAAATGCCGCCCAAGAAACCGCTTGACAAGAAAAGCAAGGAAATCATCAAGCGATGGATCCAAAACGGTGCGCAATGGGGCAACGAACTCACCGACGCCGCCCGTCTATCCACCGAGCAACACGCGGGGTACGACTGGTGGTCACTCAAGCCACTCCTCCCCGTCAAAGTCCCTCCGGCCAGTCGTAACACAATCGTGGTCAACGAAATCGACCGTTTTGTGCAAGCTCTTTTGCATGACAATGGCCTGCGGCCTGGCCCCAGGGCAAACCCGCGTGTTTTGATCCGTCGAATCCATTTCGACCTACTCGGACTACCTGCCCCTCCTGATCTCATAGACCGATTCACGGAACACCCTACGCAGGATCATTGGGAACGAATCGTTGACGAGCTGCTTGATTCCCGACATTACGGCGAACGCTGGGCTCGACACTGGCTGGACGTGGCAAGATTCGGAGAAAGCCATGGCTACGAATACAATGTGCCGAGAACTGGCACCTGGCACTACCGGGATTGGATCATTCGATCGCTGAATCGAGACTTGCCCTACAATCAGTTCGCAGAACTGCAAATCGCAGGAGACCTGGTTAGCCCCGATTCGATTTCGGGTGCAGCAGCGGTCGGTTTCCTCGTCGCCGGCATCCACAACACGGTGCTTGGGAAAAACCCTCTCATGAAACTGGCTGCCCGCCATGACGAACTCGAAGAGATGGCGGGCACTGTAGCACAAACGTTTCTTGGCTTAACAGTAAATTGCGCACGCTGCCACGATCACAAATTTGACCCTATTTCGACCCGCGAATATTACCAGTTTATTGCGGCACTCGGTGGAGTCACCCATGGCTCACGACAAATCACAAACCTCGCTACGCCCGCAGCCAGGAAGAAATTGCGGGAACTCGAAGACAAGCGGGACAATTTGCAAGGCCAGCTGGTTAACTCAATTTGGGAACGTAATGGCTTCACAGAGACGGCCACCAACCAAATCACCTTGAAGGAACCAACTCCTGCGAATCAGGCAGGTGTCCAATATCACGTCAGCCTCAAGATCGCTCCAACCGTTTGGGCCACTGCAGCGCAAGCAACTGGGGCCCGTGATGGCCTCTCACTGCGAGTCGTTCGGCAAAACGGCTCTCTGTTGGCAAGCCATTACATGAAACCTGGCGCCTGGAAAAACCAACAAGCGGGAACATTTATTGACAAGACCTTCACTTATCGTGGAGACGGCACGGGGCGTCTGACATTTCAGATTAGCGCATTCCCCATACACACCAACCGATTTGGAGCGTGCCTCGACTCGATCACCGTGACCGATGAGTCTGAACACACCGTATTTCATGAGACCTTTGCGGATCTGCAGCATGTCCACGCTCCGGGATCACAAGTGGCGACTCGGCACAAAGTTTTCCACGGCTCCTCGTCTCACCGCTGGGCGCATTCCGGCACGGGCGCAATCCATGCCGTCGAGCACCAACCTGGGCATTTCGCAGTTCAATTTTATAGCGGCCCAATCAATGCGACCCTGCCAAACCCTGTCGCTACGAAAGAAAAACACTACCAATCAGGCATCGAATCTCTCAACAAAGAAATCGACAAACTCAGGAAACAATTTTCGACCCCAGTTTTCACTGTGATACCTGCCGCACCTGGAATCATGCGTGTACTGGAGCGCGGCGACGTGACGAACCCAGGGAATCCGGTTTTGCCTGGCGGCTTGAAAGCGATCGCGGAAATCCCTTCATCATTTGGACTGAGCCAGCAAGCAACTGATGCAGAACGTCGAAGAAAACTCGCTCAGTGGATCACCCACCCCAAGAACGGACCGTTCCACCGTACAATCGTCAACCGCATCTGGCATTACCACTTCGGCCGCGGGATTGTAGCATCGCCAAACGACCTCGGATTCAATGGCGGTCGCCCCAGCCACCCCGCGTTACTCGACTGGCTGGCTGGCTGGTTCCGCTCCAATGGTTATTCACTCAAGCAGCTACATCGGCTGATCGTTAACTCAGCAACGTACCAGCAAACATCAAATCCAGCGTTACACCCATTCCGTGACATTGCTATCCGTACGGACCAGGCAAATCGATTGCTATGGCGACAAAATGCGCAACGCGTGGATGCAGAAACACTACGCGATTCGATTCTAGAGATCGCAGGAGTGCTTAACGGCACGTTACATGGCCCTGGTTTCAAGGATGTCCGCATCGAAAAAGTAGGAGCCGCACACTACTACATCGCGATCGATCCGATTGGTGCCGCGTTCAACCGGCGGACTATCTACCGCTGGCAGGTACGTGGTGAGCGTAATTCACTGCTGGAAACATTTGACTGCCCCGACCCATCGACGACCACTCCCCGCAGAAATGTCACCACCACTCCGTCCCAGGCACTCAGTCAATGGAACCACCCATTTGTGCTACGCATGGCTGATCACCTGGCACATCGAGTCGTGAAAGACTCTGGTCCCCAGATCGCCCACCAGGTAGATCGGATGTGGAAACTCGTGCTAGGCAGGACACCTGATGACGAAGAACGGGACCGAGCAATCCAGCTTGTCCGCAAGCATAACCTCACGCTGCTGGCGCGCGTGCTCTTCAACTGTAACGAAGCGATCTTGATCGAATGAATTACCTTTCCAGCAAACTATCGCGGCGGCACTTTCTGGACTTTAACCTCAGCGGACTGGGTGGCGCCGCCCTTGCCGATCTCCTGCAGACAAACTCCGTGAAAGGAGAAACCACCACCCGCGACCCACGGCTTGCTACGCCAAGCCAGGCCATGGCACCCAAAGCCAAAAGGGTCATTCACATCTGCCTGATCGGTGGCCTCAGCCACGTCGATTCATTCGACTACAAACCTGCGCTTAATCAACTGCACGAAAAACCGCTTCCCAAGTTCGTGCAACCCGACACTTTTTTTGGTAGCGCTGGACTGCTCCGCAAGCACGAGTGGACGTTCCGCCAGCGGGGTCAAAGCGGACTGTGGATCTCAGATCTCTTCCCACATCTCGCAACCTGCGCCGACGACCTCACGATCATCAACTCAATGTACTCCGACAGTGGCAACCATACTCCTGCAATGTTCCTGCAAAACAGCGGGTTTCAGTCCAATGGTTTTCCCTCACTCGGAAGTTGGCTGTCCTACGGCCTGGGAAACGAAACCGATGATTTGCCGACGTTTGTCGTCTTGCCCGACTCGCGAAGCCTTCCCAACAGCGGGGCTGCCAACTGGTCCAGTGGATTCTTACCGGCCCGCCACCAGGGAGCGGTGTTTCGCAACGGCAAGCAGCCGATTCGCAACTTGTTTGCCAATACCACTATTTCTCAACCTGCCGAAATCGACGCCCGTTCGTTACTGAAACGCATCAATGAGAAACAACTGACAAGCCGCAACGATGACATCCTCCAAGCCCGGATCCGTGCTTATGAACTTGCCGCACGCATGCAAACGTCAGTACCCGAAGTCGTCACTTTCGCAGCTGAAACCAGGTCAACCATCGCATCCTACGGAATGGAAGACTCAGCAACTGCCGACTGCGGTCGTCGCTGCCTGCTCGCTCGACGTCTACTCGAGCGCGGAGTTCGCTTCGTGCAAATTTACTCCGGTGGCGCATTTGGAGGCAGCCCAAGGCATGGTTGGGATGGACATGAAAACAACTATGTCAATCATGCGCGTGAAGCCATGAGGATTGACCAGCCAGTTGCTGCGTTGCTGAAGGATCTGAAACAACGAGGCTTGCTCTCCGACACGCTGATTTTGTTTACATCCGAATTCGGACGAACGCCGTTTGCGCACGCTCCGCGTGGCGTGATGGCATTAGGTCGCGATCACAACCCCAGGGGCTTCACGTCCTGGCTGGCAGGAGCAGGGCTACGCACAGGCATCTCCTATGGAGCGACCGATGAAGTCGGCTGGAAGTCGGTAGACAAGCCTGTTAGCTGGCCGGATTTTCACGCTACGGTGCTACAGCTGATGGGACTCGACCACGAGCGGTTAACGTACTATCACAATGGCATCGAACGCCGTCTGACCAATGTTCACGGTTCCGTCATCAGTGAACTATTTACCTAACCGCTGCCGCCAATTCGATAAAGAACAACGCGGACCCCTGCGGCCACAACCGAAACGCAAGGCCATACGGTTACAAAATTGCAACATTCAGTTCAGTGCAGTTACAAAGACCTCCGTTCAATACGCACGATGTGTCTTTGCGCCAGGCCAGCTCCGGCATGTGCCAGGAATCAGGGCTTTCCGATACCATGAAACTCAAAGCCCTTTTCTACTGCGGCATCTCGGTTGATGACATTGCGACCATCAAATAGAAACGCCGGACGTTGCATCGAAGCAACGATGCGGTCGAGATTCACCGTTTGAAATTCGTCCCATTCCGTCAGCACGGCAATCGCATGGGATTGCTCCGCTGCGGCAGCGCAGCTGTCGACGACTTCCACATTCTCATCAAGCAACGCCTGCCCGGAGTCAGTAATCTTACCATCCGGGCCGCAAAACTGCGCAGCCAAGTCCTCGCGAATCTGCTGTTCCGACACCTGTGGATCGTAGATCTTCAGCCGCGCCCGCTCGCTCAACAAATCACGGCAGATGTAGATGGCCGCAGACTCACGCGTGTCGTTGGTGTCCTTCTTGAACGCAAAACCCCAAATCCCAATTTGCTTGTCTGAAACCGTATTGAACATGGTCTCCACGATACGCTTTGAAAATCGCCTCTTCTGAAAATTGTTCATCGTGACAACCTGCTCCCAATAAGCCGCGACCTCTGGCAATCCAAAGTGCTCACAGAGATACACCAGGTTCAACACGTCTTTCTGGAAGCAAGAGCCTCCGAAACCGACCGATGCCTTCAGGAACTTAGAGCCAATGCGACTGTCTGTCCCGACCGCCTGAGAGACCTCATCGACGTCTGCCTCGGTCGCTTCACAGAGAACAGAGATTGCATTCATCGAAGACACGCGTTGCGCCAAGAACGCGTTCGCTGTAAGCTTCGATAACTCGCTGCTCCATAGATTCGTAGTGAGAATTCTTTCCTCCGGAACCCAACGTCCGTAAATTGTCGCCAGTCTCTGCACGGCCTCTGTTTCTTCACCACCGATCAAGATGCGATCGGGAGCGAGCAAGTCACGGATCGCAGTTCCCTCAGCGAGAAACTCCGGATTGCTCAATACTGCAAATGAACCCCCGTTACCTGACGTATCAAGAATTCGCTTGACGGCGGCTGCCGTCCGCACCGGCAAAGTCGACTTCTCGACTACGATCTTGGGACCAATCGACGCCGCGGCTATCTGACGTGCACACTTCTCTACAAATTCAAGATTCGCAGCTCTCCCAGCGCCGACACCAAATGTCTTGGTGGGAGTATTGACCGAGATAAAGATAATTGTCGATCGCCGAATCGCTTCGTTAACATCGGTCGAAAAAAACAAGTTGCGATCTCGCGACTGGCGGACCGTCTCATCCAAGCCGGGCTCGTAGATCGGCAAGCGATCTGAATTCCATGCCGCAATTCGATCGGCATTGATATCGACAACACTGACTTCGATGTCCGGACACTGCTTCGCGATCATCGCCATCGTTGGACCGCCGACATAGCCGGCCCCGATACAACAGATACTCTCTCGACTAGAAATCACGATTGGTCACCCGTAATGCAGAAATGTACCGAAACAAGAAACCGCGTCCTCTACCACACAGAAACGGTTCCGCCCAACAACTAGCATCCCAGACGGTCAATTTGGCGGACCTTTTGGGAAGCTCATTGGACTAACGCCCGTATCCCAGCCTAGTTACGGTGCAATCGCAAACAGACACAAGCCACAGAGTTTGTGGCCAAGCGAAGTAACCAACGTCTCCAAGAAACCGGTTGTAGAGTTTGCACGAGTTCTGCAAGCTGAAGCATCGCAACCAACGACGTGTGCGAGCGTTTGAAGCAATGGCTGAACCTCATTCTATTGTCGCGTGAGTCTCCAGAGACTGTTTCTGCCGGCAAGCTTCAGACAGCACAGCCACACTTCGCATTGGCACGCGCATTAATTCTGCGTGGATTAGCAGTACCAACGGCAAAGACGTACGGTTCTTGAACAATATTCGAGCTGCCCAGTCAATATGGCAGTGCAGCTGATTCCGAACAGCAGGGCAGTGGCACGTGCACCTTCAAAACCGCGGTGCTTACCGAGACCTCAATAATGCATCTCCGCCACACGTCCGTGTCACCTCTCCACGACAGCCCGTCTACCAGGACAATTCTGGTACACAACGAATATCTACGGTTGGAACAACTCGTCCGCACAGTGCATGAAGTCCGTTATCATGTGGGGCAATTGTTAATGGCCACGCCGTCGACATCAACGGTGATCAACCATTACTCAAACAGTAGAGCGCGTTCATGGCTGGCCACGTCCGTGGACTGATCAACAATCTGTGAGCTGAGAATGCAAGAACCACCTT
>PBOG01000133.1 GCA_002724245.1 Planctomycetaceae bacterium | reverse complement strand
TCGTTGAACCACGACTTGCCTTACGATCAATTCATCCGCTTGCAGGTCGCTGGTGATTTGATGCAGCCGAAAGACGGCCAGAGCTTCAACGTCGATGCTCTCACCGCAACGGGTATGTGGGGCCTGGCACATGTGGTGGAAGGCAACGACCGAGAGAAAGTCGTTGCTGACTTTGTCGACGAACAGCTGGATGTCCTGGGCCGAACCTTCCTCGGGTTAACCATTTCTTGCGCAAGGTGCCACGACCACAAGTTCGACCCAATTCGACAGGCCGATTACTACGCGTTGGCCGGGATCTTCTACAGCAGCCACAGCTTCAGGTTTGATGGCGACAGTGCTCGCAAACGAGTTCGCATCCAGGAGCGAGCCTACCCAACCACAGCAAAACAGCGTGAGTTTGCTCCTTTGGAAAAAGAGCTGGCCAACGTGGAGAAGCAGATCGCAACTCTCGAGGACAAATACGAAAACCCCCTGGAGCTGAAGAGCATTCGTGATGAACTCAAGGCGAAACGGAAAGAGCAGCCGCAGACACCGAACCAACGGGCGCGAGTGGCTCGGCGCATCAAGTTGTTGCGCGACAGGGAAATGAACCTGTTGGCGGACCAAAAGAAGAACGGTTGGCAAATTGACCCGCCTCAGCTGGAGACACACGCCAAGCTCGTTGTCACACGCGATGGGATCGAGAAGAAACTGGAAGCGTTTCCATTGCGGATGGTGATTCGAGAAGGTCCTGTCCCGGGCACGCGACACAAAGCCGCTGGTGATATTCCATTGTTCATTCGCGGGAACCACCTCACACTCGGCCCAAAGATCACGCGAGCTATGCCTGCTGTGTTTCTCACACGAGGCCCCTTGAAGATCAGCGGCAGCGGACGAAGAGCACTCGCCGACTGGCTAACGAAACCGGAGCACCCGTTGACCGCCAGGGTGATGGCAAATCGCGCTTGGCAACGCTTGTTCGGCCGGGGCATCGTTGCCACACCAAGCAACTTCGGCAAACTGGGGCGACCACCAACGCACCCCCAATTGCTCGACTATTTGGCTGCGAGATTTGTCCAGAATGGATGGTCCATCAAGACCCTGATTCGGGAAATCATGCTGTCACGTGCTTATCAGCAATCAAGTCGAGTAACTGCCAAAAACCTGTCGCGCGATCCTGGCAACCGCTGGTTCAGTCGCATGAACCGTAAACGGCTCGATGCCGAAACGCTGATGGACACACTTGGTTGGCACGGTGGTCGTGTTACCCGAAGCACCAGGTCGATGCCCCATTGGAAGATCGCGCAGAATGGTCGAGCTTTGTACGGCGAGTTCAGTCGCGATCAGCCCCAAACCACCCTCGACCTGTTCGACGGCGCGAACCCAGACCTCTTGGTGCCAGCTCGCCCCGATTCCACATCAGCGCCGCAAGCCCTGTACATGTTGAACAATGACAACGTGACTGGTACGGCGGCAAAACTGGCTCAGCGGGCGATGGAGATGCCATCCGAGAGACGACGCGTGAACTCGCTGTATCTCGTACTGTTTGGCCGTACGCCTTCGCGTCAGGAGAGCGATCTGGCATTGAGTTTCGTCAGCCAGGCGTCGAAGACTCGAGGCAAGTTGGCAACCGACAAGACGGAGATCGAGAAGGGTGCCTGGAACGACTTGTGTATGGCTATGATCTGCAGCAATGAGTTCTTGTACATCGATTGATGTATCCGACGGCGTGAGACGTCGGACGCAGCGGAAGAACGTCAAACGTACGCACGTCCTCACGAACGAGCGACATGGCTTCGAGCTTTTGCATTCGTCATGACCGTGATTCCAAGCAGATTGTCGAACGATTCGCCGAGGCATTCCCTCGCTGACGCGTCGGGCAACCGGCCAGGGACTCGTCGCGACCTGCTGCGCAAGGCATCCGCCGGATTCCCGCTGCTTTCTCTTGCTGCGCTGCTGGCTCAGGAGTCGACCACCCAAGCGAATCCGCTGGCATCCAAACAGGCGCATCATCCGCCTCGTGCGAAGAGCGTGATCTTCCTGTTCATGGGTGGGGGACCATCGCAGGTGGATCTGTTTGATCCCAAGCCAATGCTGGCCAAACACGCAAAGCAGAAGATTCCCATCACGTTGCCGCGAATCACTCGCGACTCAACCCCACTTTGCCGCCCATCGCCGTATAGGTTCCGACGACATGGCGAAGCGGGCATCGTCATCAGCGAGTTGCTACCACATCTCAGCCGCCGTGCAGACGAATTGTGCGTGATTCGATCGATGCACTGCGACCAGATCGAGCACAGTGGGGCCATTCGCCAACTGACGACTGGCGATGGTGTGCTACCTCGCCCAAGCCTCGGTTCGTGGTTGTTGTATGGACTTGGGTCCGAGGCGGACAATTTGCCCGGCTTTGTTTCCCTGGGAACCCAGAACGACTTGCCTGGAAAAGTGCCGTACAGTTCTTCGTTTCTGCCGACGGCATATGAGGGCGTGGCGATCACCGACGTCGACAACCCGATCGACAACCTGCAAATGCCCGTTCCGAGTCCCGTCCAGGCTCAACGAATAGCAGCAATACGTCGCTTCAGTGAACGGCATCGCCTGGGGCGTGAAGACGACAGCAGGCTGGACGCTCGTATTGCCGCCTTCGAACTCGCTTTCCGCATGCAGACGCAAGCACCGGAGGCTTTCGACTTGTCCCGCGAGTCACGCGCCATCCACAAGATGTACGGCACGAACCAGAAGGCGACCAAGGACTACGCTCAGCAATGCTTGTTAGCGCGGCGGCTCGTTGAACGCGGTGTGCGTTTCGTCGTGGCCAACGTGAGTGGCAAGTGGGATAGCCACGCCAACGTGCGAGATCATGAAAAGGTGGCTGGCTCCTGTGACCAACCGGTGGCAGCATTGCTCGGCGATCTCAAGCAACGCGGGTTGCTCGATGAAACACTCGTCGTTTGGGGTGGCGAGTTTGGCCGCACACCAACCGCCCAGGGAGCTGGCCGAGATCATCATCCGCACGCCTTTACGATGTGGCTGGCCGGGGGAGGAGTGAAGCCGGGAACAACTTTTGGTGCCACCGACGAGTTCGGCTTTTACGTCACCGAAAACAAGGTCCACATCCATGACCTGCACGCCACGATTTTGCACCTGGTCGGCCTCGACCACCAGCGTTTGACTTATCGCTACAGCGGCCGTGACTTCCGGCTGACCGATGTCCATGGCGACGTCGTCCACGACATCCTGACGTAACATCCAGGAAGTCGCCCACGCACAACGGGGCGAGGCTGCCACTTGACGGGCTGACAAGTCTGTCGGACATGGCGGCCAGCCTCGACGGGCAGGCCTCAGTGACGACTACCCCCCCATACCACTCCAGGCGGTTGGGATCTGGCAGGCACCGCCCCTGAGCTGAACGCCGGGGCTGGGGCGAGGAGACAGCGAGAGAGTTGTCGACACGTCTTGCCGTTTGGCTCGTTTTTTCATAGCTCCTGCGGCCATCGATTACGACGAACGCCGGAAACTGCCTACCCAGATTGATCCAACTCACCTCAAACGAGTTGTCCGAACGGCCGAAACAAGTTGAGGGGGTTTCTGTCGCTCTGGCGACCAGTATTGGTGGGAAAGAGTTTTCGTGATTTCACGTTGTACAACGCTGCTGTTGCTGGTTCTGCTTCTCGCTGATGGCCTGGACGCCAGTGAACCCGACGACAAGGCTCCCGACAACACCCTGACCGAAACGCTGGTTGCTGAAAGCACGGAGGAAAGCTCCGTGACCAGCGAAGCACCAGTGGTCGAGCCACCTTCTTTCCGTCTCATTCCACCGGACTGGCTTGAGGCGAAGGCACTCAAAGAGATCCCGTTTGGGAGTAGTGGCTGGCTGGACGTTGGCGGCAGTTACCGAGCGAGACACCACCGAGAGCGCAACATTCGTCCCGGGACCACAGGAGGTCTTTCGGGACTTGATGACACGTTCTGGCTCCACCAAACACGATTGTGGTTTGATGGGCAGTGGAATTCTCGAATCGGATTTCGCGTCGGTGTGATCGACGCAGCCAGCGTCGGAGAGGTCTTCCAACCTCGCAATCGAGAAGTAAACCGGCTGGACCTCTATCAAGCCCATGTGAATCTGCTCTTGCAGGAAGACGAGGGAAAGCTGACGGCGAGACTCGGACGTCAAGAGATTCGTTATGGGTCAGCCCGATTGATGATGGCCCCTAACTGGGCGAACCGGCGTCGAACTCACGATGGAGTTCGCTTCATCTACGAGAGTGACGACTGGGAGATCAATCCCTTCTGGGTGCGACCGGCCATTCGCAACCACACGACATTCACTTCGTTCGATTCCACCAATCCCAACCAGCAGCTGTACGGCATCTTTTCCACCTACAAGGGGCTGGAAGACGACACCGTTGACTTGTACTGGCTGGCAAATGATCTGCAGAATTCTGCAAGCGGGGCACGCTACGATACGTTGGGAAGCCGACTTCTCGGCCAACGCAACAGCTGGCTGTACGAACTGGAAGGCGGACTCCAACTGGGGGTCAACCCGGACGACACAAGCCACACTGCGGGTTTTGTGACCTTGGGCCTGGGTCGACAGCTCTCGTCGTCTGCTTGGAATCCAGAATTGTGGATTTACTACGACTGGGCGTCAGGTGACGACACCACCGGGAATGGATTTCATCATTACGTCCCTCGGGCCCACTACTACATGGGTTTCATGGACCTCTTTGGGCGGCGCAATCTCGAAGATCTCAATATTCGTTTGACGACCAAACCGACAGACAAGCTGACCGTCCTCGCCTGGTGCCATTTCTTTTCATTGGCCAATGGCGACGATGTCCCTTACAACCTCAGCATGAAGCCCTATGCAGGCTTGGCGGCAGGATCGGCTGGTAGCCAGACCCTGGGTACCGAGTTGGACTTGATGCTCACGTACAATTTCACTGAACAGACCCAATTCCGTTTTGGGTACTCGTATTTCTGGGCCGGAGCGTTTTACGACACCACGCCGGGCATCCCAACCAACACCAATGCCAGTTTTTTGTACAGCCACGTCTCCTACCAGTTTTGATCGAGGACACGGTCGGTCACAGAACGTAGCACCACGTTTTCCAGAAGTCGTAGCGTCCTGACAGACAACTGGTCCAACGTCTTCACAACGTGCCCCGTTTCCTGGAGTGCCAGAGGCCCCTGATGAAGAAACTCACCCTGGCCTGCGTACTGTGTGTCGTCTTTCTCCGCGTCAGTAACAGCGAAGAACCCGTGACGGGCCTTCGGCGCCCCGCGGAGCAGCCCGATGCATCCAGGCCGTACATTACCACTCAAAGCCCGATCACGCTGCTGAGCGCGAACGATGCAGAGGTGGATTTTCTCTGGCGACGGACTCGCGAAGGATTACGCGATCGCGAAATGAAGAGCCAGGATTCCATCACAGTCATTCATCTGGGCCCCGATCACCCGCCCATCAGCAGGACAGTTTACGGAACGGTACCCTCGACCATTCTGGGAACGCCAACCATGGCAATGTCCTCGGATGGCCGGTACGGCATCATTGCCAATCACGGTTTCCGAGGCACCACCGCATTTGCTGGCTTGATCTACCCCAGTGGGACACCGCTCACCAATGCAGACATTCGTCCTGGCGATCTGACTCGCCAACAACTCGCACCTCCGCTCTCGAACATGCTTTCGCTGATCGATCTGGCGGCGCCGAACCCGAAGGTCGTCGACCGCGTCTTGCTGGATGACGGCCCGATTCATGTCCTGCCCCATCCGGACGGGAAACGTTTTGTGGTTGGAGCCATCGAGAGTTTTTATGTATTCGAGATTCAGAACGGCAAGCTGGTTCAGATCAGCCGGAGCCCACAAGAACACGGACTCCCCTGTTTCTGGATCACTCCGAATGGCGATCACATCATTGCGACACAGGGCCATGTTGATGACAACCCCAGCCGTATCCACTGGTACGAGCTTGTCGATAACGAGGTGCGTCACCTGAGTGAAGTCAAAGTGAAAGAGGGCGTCGACACAAAGCTCACCTCCGCCTCCTACATCCTGCGTGTCAGCCTGGACGGAAAACTGGCGCTTGTGTGTCAGGATGCTGGCCTGTTTCCACCTCTGTGCGACATTCCGATCGTCGATCTGACGCTGCCAAAACCCGCGATCACCAGCGTGATCAAAAACGCGGGACCGGGAATTGAGAGCTTCGCTTTTCATCCCAATGGAAAAATGGCCGTGGCAACCTGCCTGGCTCAACACAAGAACAGTATTGCAGTGCTCGATATCGCTTCGAAACCGGCACGCTTGCTCTACCATATCGACGCCAGCGGCATCGGCCAGGGGATCGAGTTCACGCCGGAAGGAGACAAGCTGTTTGTCGGTTCGGCGGCTGCGAGTCGCATCGAAGTCTACGATGTCGACGGCGAATACGGTCTACGTAAGAACCAGAAGTTCCTCAAGACCGGCCGCAGTCACTGCAGCCTGACCATGGGACCTCGTTACTTGCCGAAGTAAAGTCCGCCCGGCCGAGTGCCCCGCCACCGAAATCTATCGAAGACCCACACAGGCATCTCGCAAGCCAGTCAATGGCCGGTCTCGCACTCGGGCTATGCAGGCCGCGAAAACCACATCGTCTGATTCGGCCCTCGGCTGGATCAGCCACGCGAACTCCACTGCTCCTGCCCGTGACTCTGCCCTCCCGTCGCACCAGTGGAAACGAGAGAATCGGCCGGCGCTGGGGTGGCTCACACTTCATCGACCCACTCTGCCCAGTAGGCAAAAGTCTCGTCGACTTGTGACGAGTCATCCATCATGGTGTCGCTGCCGCCGCCACCGCGGACCGAGTCGTTTCCGCTTCCACCGTCCAACCGGTCGTTGTCAAGGGCGTGAGAAGTTTCGGATCTCCCATCGTCGCCTTGAAGAACGTCGTCACCAGTTGCCCCATAGAGACTGTCGTGTCCATCTCCGCCCACAAGGATGTCGTCACCACTGCGGCCATACAGAAGGTCGGCCCCCGTCCAACCGCTCAGGTTGTCATTCTGGGTCCCGCCATCCAGCAGATCGTCGCCCGTCCCGCCGTTGAGCGTGTCCGCATCTCGCATCCCCAGCAACGTGTCGTCGCCGTCGCCGCCGGTGATGGAATCAGCACCCGAGCGACCATTGATCATGTCGTCGCCCGCCCCCCCCTTGAGCGTGTCGGATCCTCCCACGCCTATCAATGTCACATTCCCGTTGAACGCTGACGCATCCAGGCGATTGTCGCTGTTGCCCCCCTTGAGGTAGGCCGTCTCGATGCTCGTGAGGTTATCGGTCCCCAGGCCACCGCTCAGAATGGAATCTGTCAACGTCATATCGACATTGAATCGCTCGTACAGTCGATCGTTGCCCGCCCCGCCCTCAATCGTGTCGTTGCCACTCTCGCCGGTCAAAACGTCGTCGCCACCGGCCCCGACAAGGCTGTCATGGCCAATGCCTCCATTGAGCTTGTCGGCTCCGTCTCCACCGATCAACGTGTCGTTGTTGCCGCCCTGGCCTCGAAGCACGTCATAGGTCGGCAAACCCGTCCCCGGGTCGACCACAGAGGCGCCGCCCGTGATCAGGTCGCGTCCCGAACCGCCGAAGATCCGGTCGTACCACCCACCACCGGTCAACGTGTCGTTGCCACCGGATCCATTCAGAAACGCCCGGCCGCTGAACGCCGACGCATCGATCGTATTGGCCGTTGACCCACCAAACAGTTGCACCAACTGGATGTTGATCAGCGTGTCGGTTCCCAGGCCTGTCAATGAACTGTCCGTGGCGGTGAAGTCCACGTCGGCAGATTCCGAGATCCGGTCGTAACCGTCGCCACCGTCCAGCGTGTCGTCACCGAGTCCACCACTGAGCGTGTCGTAGCTGGTGCCCTGGCCCTGCAACTTGTCGTTGCCGGGGCCACCGACCAGCAGGTCCGCGCCGCTGCCACCGTTGAGCGTGTCGTTGGCCGAACCGCCCGTTAGCGTATCGTTGCCGCCGGAGCCATTCTGCTTGATCGCCACGTCGATCGCCGAAGCATCGATGGTGTCGTCTCCGCCCTCGCCGTTGAGTATCAACGAACCGGCGAAGCCGTCGTCCAGAGAGACGACCGTCAAGTGATCGGCACCATCCCCCAGGTGAATGCCCATGGAGGTGCCGGGGTTGGAGAACGTGACGGTCTCGCTGGAGGAGACACTGCTGAGTGTCACCAGTCCATTATCTGAGACTCCATCGTCGGCCAGCGTGACCACGTCATCGGTCGTGGCGAAGGTGAATTCGCGGTGGTCGGTCGTCAGGCTGTCGAGGATCGGCTCGAGCCCGGGGGATGTCACCGTACCGCCGTCGATCTCGATCGTGCCGTCGGAGGCATTGGAGAACGAGTACGCGATGTTAGCCGCCGAACCGTTCTGGATCTC
>PBOG01000132.1 GCA_002724245.1 Planctomycetaceae bacterium | reverse complement strand
TTTGGCTGGCGGTGCGGCTGGCGGTGCGGCTGGCGGTTTGGGAGCCGGCCGGTCGTCACTGGCGGCGAGCGTCTCAACACGCGCTTTGGCGAGCCACAACACCAGACAACACGCAGCGACGACAGGCACCAGATCACCTGCCGCCTGCTTCACCCCTCGAGACTTCCGGCCGAACCGGAACCTCGTACTTTTTCCTGTCACCCGCAGCAGACGTAGCATTAGCAGCTCCTTCGACTAGCATATCCGGCTGCCCCTAATATAGAGGCTGGCCCACACCGCTGCGTCTGCAAAACAAGCAGATCTGATTCGTACCCCAGTGACGGATTCCCGTTTACTTCACCCGACCGGCACACGGGCCCCGCTGCCGTGCTGCAGCGCGGGCGGTTTTGGCGTTTGGGGGGCCGTTGCGTCGGCCTCTGATACCCGTCTGTCTTGTGCTACAATGCACTGCTGAGCGGGAGTGGTGTTGTATTTGACTCGGTTGTGTCTGAATTGCAGGTCCACAGATGAGCATCAAGCTGATAGACAGACGAGAATTAATGCGGGTCGGTGGACTCACCTTAGGTGGGTTGAGCCTGGCGGACCTCGTAAAAGCAGCCCCCCAGACCGATGGGTTCGGCTCCTCTTTTGGGCGGGCCAAGAACATCATTTTTCTCTACCTCTGCGGTGGTCCCCCGCAACACGAGACCTTCGATCCGAAGCCGGACGCACCGGCTGAGATCCGCGGGCCGTTCAAGCCGATTCAAACCAATATTCCCGGCATCCAGTTCTGTGAACTACTCCCGCGCACGGCCGCCATGGCAGACAAGATCGCGGTGATCCGCTCCATGTCGACGGATGACAACATCCACTCCAGTAGCGGCCACTGGGTGTTGACCGGATACAAATATCAAGGTCCTAATGCCCGCACCATTCAACCCAGCGACTGGCCGTTTTACGGTTCCATTATCAAACGCTACAAACCCAGCGAAAGCATGCCGGGGCTCAGCTCCCTCGTGATACCAGACTTCGTGCGCCAAAATGAAAATGTTACTCCCGCCGGCCAAATGGGCGGATTGATGGGGCAACAGTGGTCGCCAGAGCATTTTGTCGGTGATCCATCACGCGCAGATTACAAAATCGAAGGCTTCGAACCACTGGGGATCACGCTGGATCGTATGAAGAGCCGTCGTACACTCCAATCAAAACTCGAAGATCGACTCCGCGCTGCGGAAAGCAGCAAGGCCGTTGATATTTTGTCGACCTATCAACAACAGTCCTACGAACTCATGACTTCGGGCAAGGCGCGAAGGGCTTTTAACATCCAGGAAGAGCCTGACCACGTGCGAGATCGCTACGGGCGCAACCGCTGGGGCCAGTGTGTATTGCTTGCCCGCCGACTGATCGAGTCAGGCGTGCGCCTGGTGCACGTCAACTGGCCACGCGAACCGGGTGATAACGCATCAGATAACCCACTGTGGGACACACATGCACAAAATCATGATCGACTTGAAGATGTACTCTGTCCGCTTTTCGATGTGGGGTACACCGCGTTGATTGAAGACCTTGATCAACGCGGTCTGCTTGATGAGACGCTAGTTGTCGCCATTGGAGAATTCGGTCGAACACCGAAAATCAATCCCAAGAGTGGTCGTGACCATTGGGGTCCAGTTTTCTCCGCGGCACTCGCTGGCGCCGGTATCAGCGGCGGTCAGGTGTACGGCAGTTCGGACGCGCACGGCGCTTATCCCAAGTCAAATAAAATCGACCCGGGCCATTTGACATCGACCATTTTTCATCTGGCCGGCTTGGATTACCAGGGCACATTTGCGGACCCCACCGGTCGTGAATTAGCGCTGTCGAAGCAACCTGCACTGATGGATTTGCTCGGTGACAGACCTGCGACGGCAGAGCGCACGGTGCCAACAGGTGATGTGGCCAGGGTTCCGGACTTCGACGAAAGCAAGATGATTCGGCAAACTTCCTTCCAGGGCAAAACTGTTTTGCAGCCAGCGGATGTTCCATCGAGACCCAAAGGCTGGCGCTTCCTCAACTCACACGCGTTCTCGGTTGCAATGCAAAACCCCCTGGCCATTGGCAAGCTCAACCTGGCACAACACGTGACGTTCACGGCGGCGCGGAGTGAATCCTCCGCGACCAGTGCACTGGTCGGCCAGGAAGTGCGCAGTCCCTTTCCGGGTACGTATCGCCTGCGTGTCAAGTTCATTGCCACAGGTCAATCCGAGCAGGCGCAACAGGCATTTCAAGAATCACACTCTTGTCACCTGTTGTTTTTCCAGTTCACCGAGAAAGCCAAGCAAATCGACAAACGATCGGTGATGGCGGAAGTCGAGTTTTCACCCATCTTCGCAAGTGACGCCACAACTGCGGCGCAAGCGGTTGAGTTCACCCGACCGTTTCTCAATGCGAGGGGAAATTACTCCTTTGGATTAGGTATGGGTGTCGGCGTAGAAATTCGCCAGAAGTCCACTGCAAAGGCTGACGGGTTGGATGGAAACGTGGCGCTCCATGTGCTGAGTATTGAACTGGATTTTGTCGGTAAAGAAAGAAATCCGAACGTCACCGTTTGATCGTCGTCGGCACACGTTTACGGCCAGGCACCCGTCGGTCAGGTTCGCACGGCGGCCACCATAAATGGGACTGGAAACGCGCCGCGTCTCACGTTCTGCAAGGTATCTCAGGCGGGCGCGCGGAAACTGGGAACAACATCGGCAGACCGATCTAACGCCCTGCGTTGCGCCACCAGCAGATTTCGCTCTTGGAAACCTGCTTGCGGTTCGCCCACGCTCCGTCACAGGTGACAACGATGTCCGGCCGCCCATTCCCGTTCAGGTCGGTGGTGATCACGTCTACATCTCCGTCGCCGTCCAAGTCTGCCGGATGACCAACCATCCATCTTGACCCACCACCAGCATCGCGGCGAGATCCAGACGGACGAGCAGCTGATCGTCTCCCAGGCAAATCGGTTTTCGACGTAGCGCCGGACGATCCCGCGCGGTGCACGTCTCTATTCCCTGCGCCGCCGTCTGGGTGCCGGTCGGCCCCGCGCGCGAACGCGCTGGGGAACCGGAACTTCCGTCTTCCAGAGCTGGCCGCTGCGACGGCCGTTGCGCACGTGGAGCCCATGGGTCTTGGACCTTCGAGTGAAACTGTCGGCGACAGCGATCAACTCGCTTTTGAGGTCCTCCTGCGAGACACCCGCATCGATCCGCTTGATCAATCGACCCGTCAACCCGTAGGCGTCGGGTTCGATCACCAGAATTCCGGATCTTTTGATGGCGCCGGCAATAATCTTCAGGTCACTCGATTTCGTCGTCGCACTGTAAATGAACTTGCCCGCCAGTGCGGTGTCCCAAATAACGCCGCGCAGTTTCCCATTCATCCGATCCACTTCTCTGGGACCCGTACCGAAAACAACAATGCTGGGGAGGCCATCGCAACTCGCCACGTTGATTCCCAGGCGAACACTCTTCATTCGGGGAACGGTCGGATTCACTTCCTCATCCCCCGCCGTTGCTGCATACTGCCTGGCAATCCGACGCAAGTCGGCTGCCATTGCCTGGGAATCGGCGTAGACGTAATTCGGGCCGCGGTTGCTGCGGCGAAGCTGCCGCTTCCCGTCAGGCGACAAAATGCAAAAACCGAAGTTGCGTAGATCTCCACCAGCGCGGCCCACGAACAGCGCCTTGAGATACTTCGCCTCCGTCTTGTCCTCGTAGGTTGCCGTGCGAATGCAGACAAAGTCGCGCGCTGCCCTGATGACGTGTTCGTCGGACAGGAAACGCCTGTCCATGTTTTGTTTGCCAGGTCACCACATGCCTGGCACGCCGCGGCATTGAGCCGCCGCAGTAATGAACAGAATCGGTTTCCCGGTACGTTTCGCTTCGGCCAGGCCGTCCTTCAAAACACCATACCAGGCGATACCGGAAACGAGTTCCCGGCTGCTGGGAACACTTCCACCGTAAGAGGGGCCGCTGGGCGGAGGCAGCTGGGCAGGGACGGGCCGAGCGCACACAGCGACCAGCGCGATCGCCAAGGCGCAACCAGCCAGACAAGTTCCTCGGATCTTCCAGCGCATTGATAGGTTCTCATTGGACAGGAAGTGGATCGTTCTGCCGCAACTGGTATCATCGCTGTCCAAGAGGGGGGGTGGACAACGTGCACCGCTTTGAGCTTTATCATAACAAGGCATTCGCACCAGTGAAACAAAACTGGCCACGCAGGATCTACGGCAGCGCGCGGTCGCCTGGATCTGACCGCGACATCTCGCAGTGGCACTGGCGAAGCGCTTCGCACCACGCTTGCCAGATGAAGAAATCGCAGGCCTGGTCGGTTGAAAGTCAATCGAGCTTCAGGCACCATCGACCTGGTCGACCCCTAGACCGCCGCACGCTGCGCACACCTTGTATCAATACGATGGCCCTGCCACTTCTTGTTTGGACAAATCCCTGTGACAAAGAAACTCGGCTGTTACTACCACGTGTGTGTTGTTTTGTGTCTGGCCGCAATCGTTTGTTCACCGCCGTTACGCGCTGACGACGCGTGGCGGCGGCCGTTTGATCCGGACGAACACACGGTCGTGCTGTATCACTTCGATGAGGGCGCCGGCAACGAGACACACGATGCCCTGGGAGACAATTCGCTGACGCTGCGTGCGAACAAGCGAGGGCTGTGGGGACGGCGGGATGGATTCGGCGCGACCGCCCGATTCGAGCGGAAAGACGATGACCCCAACCTGCTCGTCGGTCCGGCAAACCATGACAAGTTGCATCTGCGCAACTGCACGAAAGCGTGGACCGTTGAAGCCTGGGTGAAGTATGAGGGTCATGGTGGGCTGGACAGCGGACGCACGGCGCTCAATCTCTGTGGGACCGACGACGAAGGCTTTTCGCTGCCGACCGGACTGCGCGGCGGCTGGAGTTTTGGCCTGCACAGCAAGTCAGGCAAGGGCACACTCGATCGCGGCATCACGCCCTGGGCGCGATTCATGGGATCGCCCCGTGGAAAGGATCCCAATCACGATACCAGCGGCATTCTGCTGCCGTATTTTTCCCCTGGATTCACTGATGCCCAGCCAGTGGTGATCACCAACAACGGCTGGCATCACGTCGTCTGGCAGTTTCGTTACCGGGACCAGACACACTTCTTCTTTCTCGATGGCAAGCTGATCCGCCGAATTCAGCTTCCGATCCAGGATGAGAACCGGATCGTCGTAAACGACGCCGTCAATGTGGGTGTGCCATTTGTTGTCGGCGGCTTTCCGCACTCACAGAATCCTCCATTCAATCTGAAATGGGGAACGTTCGAGGGCCAGATCGACGAACTACGGATTTCTAGCGTCATGCGGTACGCGGTTGCCAATTCACTCGGAATCATTCGGCAGACATTGCCCGACGCCGGCATCAACATCTCATATTCCGCACAGCTTGGAACGGATGCGGCGCGCGGCGACGTAACGTGGAAGATCGTTGATGGTCGGCTTCCGCGTGGATTGACACTGGATTCGTCGGCAGGACAGATTCACGGCACACCCCACACTTCCAGCCCACGAACCGCCTGCACGCTCGAAGCGCGAGATGAATCCGGGGCCATTGACACACATCGATTCGAGCTGACCGTGGCCGAGGGACAACTGTTGACGGAGTCCCTGCCCCCGGCGTTTGTAGGAGTCGGTTTTCACGCGGAGTTGAACACGCGTCACCTGGCGACTCCTCTCCGGTGGGAAATCGTCCAAGGGACACTGCCCGCGGGCATCGAATTGACGGTCGCGGGCAGCTCACGTCAATTCGCCACAAAAGGCGTTCTGCGCGGCATACCGCGCAGCAAAGGTTGGACTCCGTTGACCGTCCAAGTCACCGACGCCAATGGCGAGATCCGCAGGCATGACGTCGTAATGAAAGTGCTACCCAAAACGCTGATCGAGATCAGACCTGACCAACACACGGTCGCGCTGTTCGACTGGCAGGGGCCAGACGGCAAACTCATTCCCGACCGCATGGGCGAAGCGTCTCATACGCTGACCTGGACGAACATGGGCGGCGATCGCCGCGTAACCTGGCCAGGCCGCAACGAAAGATTCCCCCAATTCACCGGACACGGCGAACACGGATTTGCGAGCGCTGGGAAAGGTCTTCCCAAGCTGGACTTCAAGACGTGCCAGCAGGAATGGACACTGGAAGTCTGGGTCCGACGCGGTGGGCCACTGCAGGCCTTCGGCGGCACGGTTCGCGGCCAGCACAGCCCGTTCCATTTTGGCCACGTCTGCGGCACGTACGACAAAACAAAAAAGGGAGTCTGGGAGTTGTATTTGTCTGACATGGAATCCACGGATGGAAGCATGGCTCCCGGCATCAACTTTTATGGCGCCGCTGCGGATCAGGCGCTGGAACACCTGGATCCGTGGCACCGCCCCACGGGTATCGTCGGGAATCGCTCCACCGCTGGCATCCGCGATACCGAGTGGCATCACCTTGCCTGGCAGTACGCTTACGACCAGGATCTGCACGAGTTGTTTCTCGATGGGCGTTTGGTCTGGAAGATGCAGAGTCCCGATGGCCGACGGCTGGTGAACGATCGCGCGCACGATGCCCAGTTCAGTGTGAGCACGCGACTCACCGGGTACAGTCGCTACGGGGGCGGCTTCAACTACCTCGGCGAAGGCAATTTCTTCGGCCAGATCGGCGAGATCAGAATCTCTGACGTGCGCCGCTACGGACGGTGAAATCCTGGTCCGGCACCCTGGCTGTGGTGATCCTGCACTCCCGATCCGTTTCCGGACACGGACAGCGTCCAGTGGATCCCAGGCCTGACGTGCCGAATTCGGCTTCCCGCAGCTGACACGGTCTGCCAGCGATGGCGGCCGCAAGCAAGGTGCGACGGTTGGCGCGCGCTACCTCGCAGCACCTAACCGTGTCCTGGAACGTCGCTGCTTGCGCGAAGCGCCCCGATTCGTTACCGCGGCCAGCGATCGGGATGGATGCCATTGGCAGCGGTCCCCAGATCGTCCGGTCGATTGGGCACGTTGAAGTCGATGTCACGCGTATTGAGACTGCCCATTAACGGTTGTACTTCGGCTGGCAACCGACCGATCCGGTCCGCGTCGCGTTCCGGGACCTCTGCGATGGGACCCGCCCAGGCTGGACGATAGGCAATGGCTAACAACCGTCGCCGCTGGTTACTGTAGTTCGGGTAGTTGCCGTGGAACACCTTCTGATTGATCACGGCGGCCGACCCGGCGGTACAGGTCACCATTTGCTCACCCTCATGAGCCAGATAACGGTTGTACGGCAAGCCGTCCCGGTGCATCGACAGATGCGACCGCGGGATAACCTTGAATGGGGCGCGCTGCGGCGTCAAGTCATCTAGATAGTACAACACGCGGGCCAGCACCGGTGAACTGGCCTGCAAACCGAATATTTGTGAGCCATACGGCTGCGAGTCTGTATGAATGGCAATCCCCGGATGCCCGGGCAGCGACAAATCGTAGAGGCAGGACGTACAGATCAATGCGTCACCGAACAGTGCCGAGAGGAATTCGATCATGGCGGGCAACACAATCACACGAGCCGTCTCGGGGCATTCCGGCCAGGGGCCGTCCGAGCTGCCCCGCAGTTGCGTCGTGTAATCCCTGGGAACGGTGGTTAGCGTATCGAGTTCGGTCCCGATCTTTTCGATCTGTTCGGCCGACAGCAGGTTCGGGATGACCACGTAGCCCTCCAATTCCACCGCGGCGATGCGCTCTGCCAAGGTGAACCCCGCCCAGTCCGTATGCGCCCGCCTGGCGTTGTCCAGACTCTCCCGACTGTTGGTAAACTTCGTATCCATCAGCACCTCGCGGTTCGACCTCGCGTTACAGAACTTTCCGGGAACCTAGTCAACCAGCGCGTCTGGAACCACATCGGCGCGGCGATCGTCGACGCAGCGTGCCCGCCGGCGTGCCCAGCGCCCGTGCCGATCCGGCAACGCGTAGCTGGCTGGACTACTTGATAACCCTCCGGCCGCGTGGCAGCAAGCTGTTCGCGCGGCGGCCGCTTTAGTCAAACAGCGGAGTCCTCGCAAAAAACGGTCGAATTGGGGATCCCACGGCGCACCGTTGGCCCCAGCCAACGACCGCGCCGCAAACTTCCGGCCTGCCAGCGTTGCCGTGCAAAGACAACCCTCTGTCGATCGGGTACTCTAGGTGCGCTGCGTCTGACGGTCGACTTCCCGCAACAGTGCCCGCCGTAATGGAAATCGCCGGCGTCACCCTGCAACTCGATCGTCCCGTCAAACATTTCCGTCCACTACCATCCCTGCCGATCAAACCAGATCATGGCACTGGCGCAGGAAGGAACCCATTGTATGCTCCCGCCATCGATCGCGACTCCGTCACCGCCGGTTCGTTTGCTGCGGGTCACAGCCGCCGTGTTGGCGCTCATGCTGGCCGGAGCTGCTGCGGCCGCTCTGGCGGACTCACCCCTGATCGAGGTCGATTATCGGTCGACGGTCTCCGCAGCCGACATGATCTATCGGAGTCCCGCAGCGGCTCCCGTGGAAGGACAGCCAATCGGAAACGGTCGTATGGGAACGCTGGTTTGGACCACGCCCGATTCTGTGAACTTTCAAATCAACCGCTGCGATGTGTTCGCCGTCAACAAGAACGCCAGTGGCAAACGGGATGGTCCCACTGACTATGCGGGCGGCGTGGCGCGGGTGACCATCAACGTGGGTGGACCAGCACTGGATCGGGGAGATGGATTTCTCCAACGGCTTTCCTTGTACGATGCCGAGTGCAGCCTCAGCGGTAACCAGGTCCGCGTGCGCTGCTTTGTCTTTGCCAAGTCCGATATTCTGGCCATCGAAATCGACGACCAGCGCCAGACGCCGCAGCCGATCCGGGCTGAACTGGCGATGTGGCGCCCCCCCGACGTCAGACACGGCGACCATCGGGCGCAGTACCAGTGGGTGCGCAACGGACCGATGATCGGCGTCGTCCAGCAGTTCACCGAGAAAGACCACCACTGTGCGTCGGCCGTCGCCCTGCACATCCCCACTGGCGCAGCCACCTACGTTGAGCCGGACGTCGAAGGCGGCGAAAAAAGTCGGCCTATCGGCAACATGTTGGCCAGCCGCTTTAGCGTCAGCACGTTGACGAAAAACCGCGCCCGCATTCCGATGACCATCTCCAACCTGCAGAACGGTACCTACGAATTGACGACGTACCACCACGATTCACTAGGGGGTGGTATTTGGGATTCGATTACTGTCAACGGAGTGACTGTCACCAATGTGGCCACGTCGACCGGAGATGGGCCCGATCGCGTTGGGAAGGCATTCTTCAAATTCGAAGTGAAGCAGAACACGGCAAATGTCCTCTTCACCAAATCGGCCGCCAACGGCGCCGACGGCGATTCCGCCGTGACCGGATTTGCCCTGACACGTATTGCAGCATCAGAGGCAAAGACACCCGGGCGCGATGGGAATCAGCAGCAAGCAGCCACCTTGTTGGTCGACTTCCAGGCCAACGGCAGTTCCGACGGTTCGTCACAACTCGCGGTGGATGAGGTGGGATGGGAGAAGTGGACGAACCCGAACACGTCGATCACCTTCCTGCCACAGACTGTCCGTTACCAAAGTGTGATCGGTATTGCAGGCAAGGTCGATGTGACTGTCGGTGCGGACTTGGACCAGAACATCGCTCCGGGCATCTTTCCACAATGGCGTAATCGGGCTCCGATTACCCATGTGCCCGAGAAAAGGAAACGCCAGCTTGTACTGCCAGCGGCGCGAGGAAAGCGGACCGTGTTTGTCTCCAGCGCCGCTTCGTTCGCGCCGGACACCGACCTGCCACGCCAGGCGTTTGCCCTGCTGGACAATCATACCCGGCAAGCAGACGCTTATGACAATCTGCGGGCCCGGCACGTGGGCTGGTGGTCGGACTTCTGGTCACGGACGTTCGTCCATTTGACCAGCGAAGATGGCGTGGCCCAGTTCATGGCTCGCCTCCGCACCTTGCATCTCTACTACATGGCCAGCTCCTCGCGAGGAGCGCTGCCAGCCAAGTGGAACGGCTCACTGTTCAGTGTCAACGGCGACAAGCGGTACTGGGGCGCGCAGTATTGGATTTGGACGACTGCGATTTCGCATCACCCGCTGTACGCGGCGGATGCCACTGAATTGGCCGATCCCTATTTCAATATGTATGTCAAGCAGCTGCCCGCTGCGCGGCAGGCCGCCAGACAACGATGGGGTGTGCAACACGGCGCCTATTTCATGGAGGCCGGGCCGTTCGACGGGCCTGTAATCCTGCCACCTGTGATCGCCCAGGAATACCAGGATGTCTACCTCGGTAGAAAGACCGTTCAAGAGCTATCCCCAGCGGCCCTGGCGCTGGGGCAATATGAGTGTGTGCTGACACAGTTTGCCGATGGCCATCGTTTTCGTGGCATCGCCGGGCGGTATTCGTTTGTCAGCCATTACGTTGCCTGCGGTAGCGATTTGGCAGTGCAGGCCTGGTGGCGCTATCGTTACAGTGGAGACAAGTCCTTCTTGAGGACGCACGCTTATCCGCTACTGCGCGACACACTCGAGCTCTATCGCGGACTCGCACGCAAGGAGGACGACGGCAAGTACCATCTCTATGGCCTCAACCAGCAGGAGGGGTTCTGGGGCATCAACGACGGAGTCGTCGACTTGGGCGCGATTCGCGGCACGGCGCCACTGGCGATTCGAGCAGCAGAGATTCTCGGTGTGGATGCAGAACTGCGAGACAAGTGGCGCGAGTTTCTAAAGCACCTGACGCCGTACCCGATGGGTCGTGATCCCGGTTCGCAGGCACTCGGCCGTGGCATGATGGCCGACGACGTTTGGTCGGTCGGACATCTTGGTGACGTGAAGCGGGGCGGAAAACCGGGCGCGACCCTGGCCTGGCCGATCTTCACGTTCGAGGACTGGACGCTGGAAACCCGTGATCCCAGGCTCGATCGTATCGTCCGCAAGATCGGTGAGCTGAACGACAGCCGCGTGGCAATCGCCAACGGCAGCCGGCAGCCGGGAACGCACTCCACACTGGTGATGGGTTCCCGGATTGGACGCGGGGACGACCTGCCAGCGATGACAGCCAGCTACTATTGGGGCTCCAATCCGTTGCCCAATGGCTTCAGCGAGTTCGAGGGCAAGACGGCCCACTCAATCGAGATCCTCGGATGCATTGCCACCACATTGCAGGAGGGTTTGATCCAGAGCATCTCGCCTCGACCGGGTCAACCGGAAATCATCAACATCCTGCCGGCCTGGCCACGCCACTGGGATGCGACGTTTCGGTTGCTCACGCGGGGTGGTTTCCTCGTCACCGTGTCGTGTCGCGCGGGGCGGCTGGAATTTGTCGAAGTCGAATCGCGCTGGGGCGAGCCATGCCGGCTACGGAACCCCTGGGCCCAACCCTGCCGACTGGCGCGCAGCAGCCCTTCCGCTGGCGACTCCGGTCGCCTGTTTGATGGCGACGTGCTGGAGTTCACCACCACTCAGGGACACGTCTACCGACTGTTGCCAGAGGATGCAGCACAACCCGAACCTCGGCGCGTTGCACCCCGGCGGGTTACGGAGCCAACTTCCTACTCCTTCAAGTTGTCTAACGGCAACGTCGTCAGCGCGACACTCGGTCGGCCCTGACCTGTGCCGCTCACCAGCAGAGACAAAGGCGCTGGGAACTTACCCCGGTCAAGATGGCCGGTTGGTCGCAGGCTGCGTCATCGGGTTGCAACCCGTATATACTGGCCGTGCCGCCGGCGCTGCGCCGAGGCCGGTCGACGTTCTCCGACACCTGCTACCCCTCTCCGTTTGGAGTGACCACCATGACAGACTCTTGGACCCGACGCGGGATGTTACAAGCGACGGCCTCTGTGGGGGCCAGCGCGGTTTTTCAAAGCCCTGGCCTGCGCGCCACTGCAGCAAGCGTGGACTCCACACCTCTGGACGTGGGCGCGCGCCTGGAGCTGGCCATCGATCCGCGCTGGATTGCCTCCATGGATGGCTTGCGGCTCCAGCAACAGCGACCGGTGCCGCGGGAAATCGTGTTGTCGAGTCCGTCAGGCGTCGTCGATCCCCGGCGGCGTTCCTGGGAATCGATGTTCGGCTACGTGTCCGTGCTGAAAGATGGCGATCTATACCGCATGTACTATCGCGACGCGCGTCCGAGCAGCGACCCGGACGGCCACGAGTTTTTCTGTTATGCCGAGAGCCGTGACGGCATCCACTGGACCAAACCCGACTTGCAGCTGTTTTCCATTCCAGGTAGCGACGCTGGCAACGCCATCACGGAAGAGAACAAGGCGAATCCAGAGGACGACGATCCCGATCACCTGCCCTGTATTTCACACAACCTGCGTCCGTTTATCGATACGCGACCCGGCGTGCCGGCGTCCGAGCGTTACAAGGCGCTGGCCGGTGGATTCAACTCCAGCCGGCGGCCAGCCGGTTTCTGGGCGTTGGTGAGCGGCGACGGTATTCATTGGCGCAAGCTGCGCCAAGACTGGGTGATCGACCGCTCGCATTGGCCGCACGGATCGGACTCGACGCCTGCCTGCGCGCACTGGTCCGAGGCCGAATCGCAGTACGTGGCCTACATCCGCATCCGCGTCGATCCGAGCAATCCCACCAAGGGCCGGGTTGGCGGATTGCGCTGGATCGGGCGCATCACGTCAGAGGACTTCGTCCACTGGTCAAAGGTCACTCCGATGAAGCCACTGGTGACCGACTTGGATCCTGGCAAGATCTCCGGAAGGAGCGTCCACTTTTATACCAACGAGACCCATCCCTATTTCCGCAATCGGCAGCTGCTGATCGCCTCGCCGGTGCGTTTCTTTACCGGGACGGTGTTTTCACCAGAAGAACTGGCCCGGATGCCGGCCGAGATCCAGCATCACCAGCGAGAACATAGTGTCGGTTATTCGGATGCCGTGCTGTTGACGACTCGACCCGGCGAGCTGTCGTACCGCCAGCCGTTCGCCGAAGCGTATTTCCGACCAGGCCCGAACCCGCTTCACTGGGGCAACCGGTCCAGTTATCCGTACATGCGGTTCGTGCCGACCGGCGATGCGGAGATGTCCCAGTTCGCGCGGCACGGGCGCGGTTCCTATTCTTACGTACAGCGCTATTCGCTGCGCACCGACGGCTTTGCCTCGGTCAACGCCCCGCTGGCTGGCGGAGAACTGCTGACGCGCCCCTTGAAATTCCGTGGCAATCGGCTCCTCGTCAATTTCGCCACATCTGGCGCAGGCAGTCTCCGCGTCGAGCTGCAGGACGCGCAGGGGCAACCGCTTCCCGGCTATACGCTCAACGACGCGATCCGCCATGTGGGCGATGCGATCAATCATACCGTCCGTTGGAAACTAGGCAGCGACGTCGGCCGCTTTCAGGATCGCCTGATTCGGCTCCGGATCGTGCTGCACGATGCCGATCTCTACGCATTCCGTTTTGCCCAAGACGTTGCCACAGCGGATTAAGGAAGCCGCGGCGTTGCTCCTGGGAAAACCAGTATGTGTCGAAGCAAGGTGGGCGGTGAACACGCTGCAAGACGATCTGTGAAAGCCTCTACGTTACACGGTGTGTAGTCCTGGATCGCCCCTCTAATGCCGGGTACGCTGATGGCTACCATAAATGGTTCTGACCCGATTTTCCGATGTCCCAAACTACTGAGACGCTTAGCACGTAGTTGGGATGCGCCTGAACTCGCCGGCAACGACTGGAGCCGTATTCTCGTCTTCCATTGCGCGGCACAACCCGATGGGTCACAACGCAGCATTGCGGAAATCGCAGAACAGCGCAGTGGCGACCCGTTCGATGCCATCGACGACCTGCTGTTGGCAGAAATCGACCGGCTGCACGAAGTCATGGTCTTGGCGTTGACCTACCGGGAGCCGGACCTCCGCCTGGCGTTCGAACATCCAGATTGTATGATCGGCTCGGACGCCACGGCATTGGCGCTAGCCGGTCCACTGGCCCACACATCGTTTCACGGAGCCTACACCTGGGCAGGGTGGTTCTACCGTCACTTTGTCCGGGATCAGAAAATGATCACACCGTAGGAAGTCGTTTGACGACTGACTTCACTGCCGGCAAAGCGTTTGGGGCTGCCGGATCGGGGCGTCATTCGCGAAACCGCGCGGGCCGACCTGGCGATTTTTGAGCCGGAGTTGTTCGCGGAATGCGGTACTCTGTTTGCGCCGAATCAAATTGCCACGGGCATGCGGCACGTGGTGGTCAACGGAGTAATCACATTGCGCGACGGAGAACTGACCGGACGCCGGGACGGACAGGTGCTGCGACGTTAACAGCCAGAAAGCCATGTCGAGGTTCAGGGTTCAGCGTCAGGTCGCTCCTCGCAGGCGGCAGTGCCGCCTGGGGAACGGACTGTGCCAGGGACAGCTGTTGCGCTGCACCGCCTCCTATTCCTACTGTGCTGGCGGGGCGTCGATCCAATGATGGAACAACGGCTGGACATTCTCGGGCAGCTGCGCAAATACCTCCGGTGGTATTGTCGGGGCTGGCGCGTCCGGCTTGTTGGCACGCTCAACCATCTGTTTCCGCAAGAACGAGTTCGGGCGCAAGACCTCCAGGTTAAGCCACCAGGGAGCAAAGCGAACGGCGACCGCCACGCGGTCCTCCGCGGAACGGTTCGGCGCTGCGGCGTGCCAGCAGCGACTGTCCAGCAACAAGGCACTGCCCGCCTTTCCCGTAATCTGCAGCTCGCCGGGAAGCGGGTCGAGTCGATCTGCGACCGGCTCGGCTGTGGGGTTGGTACCACGGCGATGGCTGCCGGGCAAGGCGATGGTCGCACCCGTCTCAACCGTAAAGTCAGAAAGCATGAACAGCATCGTCAGGTGCATGATCAGGTCGGGGTAGGGAGCCGGGAATCGTGCCCCAAGTGACTGGATATACGGCCAATCGGCGTGCCACTGCCCGCGATCGTTACCGGGATGATTGACCAGCGCAGTGGTGAAGGAAACGCGGTAGTGTTCCCCCAGCAACGCAGTCACGATGTTCGTGAGTCGTTCCTCCACGAGGTATTCCGCGAACGACTGATCGTAGCGGATCAAGCTCGCGATCTGGCTCGTTCCCTGCGGAGCAAAGTTGCTTCTGACGGCGTGCTGGCGGGCCGTTTCCAGGACACTGTCCCGCACCCGCTGGACTGCACCCGAGGGGATCACATCGGCGAGCACACCATAACCGCTGGCCTTGAGTTGTCGTATCAGTTGCTCGCAGTTCATGATGCTGGCCATCTCAGATACCATCATGGTTATGGTTCAAGCAGTTCGGCACGTGGTCAGTACCGCGCGCCGAACTGTCAGTGTAAACGGGCCCCACCATTCATCCAATTGCCGGAGCGTCGGCGCTGCCGAAGGATCCCAATCTGACGCGATCCCTGGTATTTCCCGGTTCACCAGGATGGAATGGAAAGCGATGGCAGATCAGCCATTTGCCGCTGCTCGACAGGTGGTTCGACAACATCCACAATGACGCCGTCGGGTCCTCAGGCGCGGTACGGATGCCGCCCGAAGTGGCCCAGTCTACAGACTCAACATCCGCGCCGCACAGGCTGGAGATTGAAAATGAAAGTACGCGATGGATGGACAACCCGTGTCCGGACTCTGTTATCCCATGACCAATGCCGGCCCCTGACGGCAGCCGTGCTCTGGCTCATCGTGAGTCTGTTCGACTCTGGAACTTCTCGCTCTGAAACCGCAGGTGAGACTGCGACTGAAGCCGCTAAACCACCCCCGTCGGCGGCCAGACTGGTCGGCCATTGGCCACTCGCAGAAGACACGCGCGACGTCGTGGGTACGCTGCCGGGTAAACCGACGAACGTTACATTTGGCCGCACCGCCGGTTCCGCCAAGGCGGCGGCAATCTTCAACGGACGGGATAGCGTGATCACCATCCCGGCGGGTGCGGCCCTCCAACTGGGAACACGCGATTTCTCCCTGACCGCGTGGGTAAAGTGCGATGTGCCGCTGCGCAACACGTTGGGTGATTTGGTGAGTCAATTCGACCCGGCAGCTCGACGTGGTTTCAACCTGCATCTGTCCGGCAGCTCGCCCGCGTATAGTTCCATGTCCGATACGCGGCACGTGCATTTCGGCATCGACGACGGCTACCTGGGTCCCGCGGAAGACTGTGGGAAGCCCTGGCCGTCCAATTCGCTGATCACGTGTTTGATCGTTTTTGACGGAGAATTGTACTGCGGTATTGCCGATGCGGATCGGACGGAAGACAAGGCTCGCGTGTTTCGGTACGCCGGAGGAAAGCGTTGGATCGACTGTGGGCGACTTGGAAACGACCCCAACCACCATTCGGTTCAAGCGATGGTCGTGCACGACGGAAAGCTCTATGCCGGTACCGGGATCTATGATTGGGTTCAGGCCATGGATCAGTTGCCAGGGAAACCGCCCGCCGCGCCGACCCGCGTGTTTGTCTACGCCGGGGAAACCAGCTGGCGCGATCTGGGACAAGTGGGATTTGGCTCGCGCGTCCTCTGCATGGGCAGTTTTCAAGGCGAACTGTTTGCTGGCATGGACGTGATTGGCAAAGGGCATGCCTACAAGTTCGACGGCACGAAGTGGATCGACTGCGGCGCGCCCGACGGTAGAAACTTCGAGTGCTTTCTGCCGTTTGGTGGAAAGCTCTACGCGGCAACGCACGGCAATGTCTTCGAGTACGAGGGCGGTACTTCGTGGCGATCGATCGGCGCCGAACCGCATGGGATCACACAAATCCACTCCATGCAGGTGGCCGGCGGCAGGATGCTGCTGGGAACCTGGCCGCAAGGCTATGTCCTGCGTTATGACGGAGAAAACAAGTGGACGAAACTCGGACGCGTCGGCCTGCCACCCGGCCCGCAGCAGTGTAACGAAATCAACGATCTGACCGTGTACAACGGGAAGCTCTATGCGGGCGTCATTCCCAAGGCGGAGTTATACCGTTACGAAAAAGAGGGGGAGTGGACATTGCTGGGAAGTCTCGCCAACCGATCGGATTGGGCCGCAGACAACCTGGCAACCTGGCTGCGCCTGACGTGTCTGACGACATTTCAGGGCAGACTCTTTGCCGCCACCGGAGCCTGCCAGGGGCGGGCATTGGACGCACCTGTCGATCCATCGATGGGCCGCGTCTTTGCCTATCAGGCTGGCCAGGTTGTCAGCTCCGAGCATGATATCGGCGGGGCCTGGACGCACATCGCGGCCGTCCGCCAGGGCCGCACATTAAAGTTGTACGTCAATGGAACGCGGGTCACGACGAGCCAGCTGCGCGCAGGACCCTTGTTCAATCTGACAAATGACCGGCCGCTGCTCGTCGGCTTCGGGGCGCAGCACTATTTTTCCGGAGCCATCGCTGACTTGCGACTCTACCAGGGGGCGCTGGGGACCGACGCCGTACGTGAGGTGCTGGGGCAAAGGTGACGGCAGATTGCTGCCACCACCGCCGGCCTGATCAGGGATCCCGGTTCGCCAGACGCAGCCAGGCGAGGTTGAAGCGGTAGTGAATCCCGCTACTGATGAGGTGAATGATACCGTCGGGTGTCTGTGTGGCCGCCAGATAGCCCTTCGGTTCGGCGTGCGTGGCATCCATGGTAAATCGATCGGTCCAGGCATGACCATCCAGTGTGCGGCGTTTCCCGTCCGTCAGCAGTTTCCGCAGCGGCCATGTTTTGCCGCCGTCGTCACTCAACGCGGCGAACATGCCCTGCCCTGTAAAGGTCGTGCCACTCGCGCTGGTAAAGACCGATCCTGCGGTGAACGAAACCAGCATCAACACCTTCTCCCGGAGCCGCCGGAGTACTGCCCGCTGCCCCCCGGCGATCGGCGGAAACGGACTGGGGGCATAGGTCCAACTGAGACCGCCATCCCGCGAGATACTCAGCGGCATGCGATCATCAATCGCGTCGCCGCGACCGACCGCCACAATACTGCCGTCGGTCCACTGATCAACCGCGGCGTGGATACCAGCGATCCTCGCACCTGAGTTACCCATCGCAAATTGCGGCGCCGGTCGGCCGCGGGAAGGCAGCAGCCAACTCCTGCCGTCGTCTTTGCTGATGTGCAGAATCGAGCCGCCGTTGGCGCCCGGAACCGCGTCGCACGGCAGGCAGATCGCACCGTCGCCGCGACGAAACGTACTGGAAATGGGCATGTTTCCAAAACCGTGCTGCGGGGCAATGATGCGGGGCTGTGTCCATGTGACACCGTTGTCACGACTTTCACGCATCAGCAGTGCCAGATCGTGCCAGCCTCCTTCCACCGCCATGCCGTTGAAGTGATAGAGCCGCCCCTGGTCGTCGCTCCAGATAGTGGAGGTGTGGTCGTTGCGATCCGGGACGTCCCAGAACAGATCGGCCGCGTCCCAGACGGCTCGACCCTGCCGCAGGCGACTGGCAGCAATCGCGTGCTCACGGCCCCACTCCTCGACGGTCGTGTACCAGACTGCCA
>PBOG01000131.1 GCA_002724245.1 Planctomycetaceae bacterium | reverse complement strand
TGAAGTACTTGAGCACGGGTCTCGTCTCCGTTTGAAAGAAGCGTCTAGTTTTCCATCATGGGAAGTGAACCCTAGTGGGGATGCACTGCCATGCCAATGAACAAGGAAGCCAAAAACGTAAAAATGTAAGCTTGTAGAAATGCGACGAATAATTCGAGCATGCTCAGGGCGGTGGCGCCTCCGATACTGGCGACACTGACACCCAGCCAAATGGCAAAACCGGCTTTTGCCGATGCGGCAATGAACGCCATGATCACGCCCAGGACGAGGTGACCTGCCATCATGTTTGCCAACAAACGCACGGACAACACAAAATGTTTGATCAGCAATCCCATGATCTCAATCAGAAATATTGCGGGCCACAGGACGATCAGCAAGGGACCCGGTACGTCCATATGTGGGACCTGGGCTTTCCAGAATCCAGCAATGCCGAGTTTCTTCATGCCGGCGCCAGTGACGACGGCAAAAGTGATCAAGGCCATCGTTCCGGTCGTGGCCAAGGCACCGGTCGGTGAACCGAGCCAGGGCACCATGCCCAGCAGGTTACAGGTCAGCACAAAGAAAAACAGGGTCCAGATAAAGGGCATGAAGTGGGGTGCGTCATGTTTTCCGATGGCCGGTCGGGCGACCTCATCTCGGATGTAAAGCAGGATGACTTCCACCAGGTTCCAGAAACGTCCGCTCGCTGGTTTGCCGTCTTTGACGCGTTTTGCCAGACCGATAAATACAAAGGCGATAAGTGCGGCCCCCACCACTTCCAGGACCATGAACTTGGTCACCTTCAGATCTAAAGGCTCGACCAGGCCTTCGATGGGTTGCTCTTTCCACTCGTATAGTGGCTTCTCAAGCTGCAAGGGCTGGGGAATCTTTAGTTTGATGTGGGCCGGCAGCTCGAAGTAATCCGCATCCTTGACATGCGTCACCAGGTGCGTTGAATCAAGTGGATCATGCGCAGCGTGGTCTTCGTGCCCACCAGTCGCATGTTCTTGTTGCTTGGCATCCGCCATGTCTGTGAGAAACCTCCGACTATTCGCAGTTGGCCGCGTTCATGCGGTTGGTCAGGAAGAACGCGTCAACGACGAGTGTTGTCAGGTAGAGTGCAACAACATAAAAGACAAAGCCGGCTTCGGCTAGGGTTCCTCCCCGGGAATGCACCAAAAAACAAATTCCCAGTGGCACACCGGCGCGCAAAACCTGGTTGATCAGGATTTGGTACAGGGCCAATTCAGGTTGGTTTAGCCGCGCGCTGAGGACCAGAGCGGCGACACCAGTCGGCAGACAGACTCCTAATGCCAGGCCGGCAGCGATGACCGCAGCAACACCTTCGAATGTATACCCCAGCAGGCCGCCGAGGATACCGACAATCACCAATGCGAGCGCAAGCCAAACGGCTTGATTTGTGGTGCGCACACGGACATGGCCAGAACTGTTCACCGACCGTCTCCCGTTTGGGAAGCGCGGTGTTCCGACTGGCGAGTAAATCGAATTAGTTGCCACGTTCCAAAGGTCATACCCAGTGAGAACCCAAGCAAGGTGAACAGGCCACGAATCCCGAGTTTGTTGTCTACCCAGTAGCCGATCAGGCCGAGCACGACCATTTGCACCGAAATAGTGGTGACGCGCGAAGCCCAGGCGAGCCCGATAGCGGTTGGGGACCGCGTGTCCGTTACGCCGCTTTCTCCGACCGTCGTTTTGGTCACAACCCACTGTCACAAAGTACTTTGCGACGCCCACTGAGATCGTTCAAGAGAGACCGGTTGGCATGCAACCGGCACACCTTATCCGAACCGCAAATAATGGTCAACCAGCCAGTTTGTTAAAAAGGGTGGTTTTCGCACCCTTCCGTGACACTGGGGATAAGTTGCTGCCAGGAAATGGGTTATCAAAGTCCAGCCAGAATACGAGTGTACTGGGAGCTGGAGGCCGCTGTGGAATGAAGCGGCGTCCAGGGCCACTGGTTTTCATGGATAGTTTCGTAAGTTATTTCGTGTAAACATCTTATGGATGTCTTTTTGAGGACGCTTGTGCCACCTATGGGGGGCTTGGCATTGTGTTTTTTAGACGTCTCGACTAGATTCGAACAGAGCTGCAGAGCGGTTGGAAGAAGTGTTTTGGGAGTTGTCAATTGGCCCTGTGGCACTGCGTTTGGCGATTCGAATTCATCTATCGTTATTTGTTTACCTGCGGTAGTCGGGAGTGTTGGTCCAGCCGACTTGGAAGGGGTGCCCGGAAACGGGAATGGACTGGCGATCGAAGAGGTTTTTGACCGGTCAAGGATGCTGTCTCACCTCGTGCCAAATCCGGCTGGTTTGGGTAATGGGGTTTATTGGTCAGTTGCGGAGGAAATTGTTTTGACCACGGCAGCAACACTGAGATCTCAGACCGTAAAAGATTTGGGAAAATTGGCCAAGGATCTGGGCCTTTCCGGATGGAGTTCCATGCGGAAAGACGACCTGATTCGCGCTCTTGTACGAGCGGCACGAGCCAAAGCCAAAGCCAAGTCATCAAACAAGGCCAGCTCTGCGAAAGCGCGTGCTGGTGCCAAGGCCTCTCGGAGTGCGAGTAGCTCTGTGAAGCGGAATGCGGGCAAGCGTGCAAATGCCAAACGCCCGAAAATAAAGACCGCACCAGCAGCCTTGCGCAGACTGCGTCGCGTCAACGAGCAACGCCGGCAGACTCAGGATCTCTCGGCTGCAATGCCCGACGGTGGTAAGGATGCGGCCGGACAGCCACGTAAAGATCGCATTGTATTGCTAGTCAGGGATCCCTATTGGGTCCAGGCCTGTTGGGAGGTTTCGCGCCAAGGGATGGAACGCGCCCGAGCGGCGATGGCCGAGTACTGGCACACTGCGAAACCCGTACTGCGCGTGTATGAAGTCGATCAGCAATCCACGACGAGTACTACGGAGTGGGTGGCAAGAGATATCGAAATTCATGGTGGCGTCAACAACTGGTACATCGACGTACCCGACCCGCCTCGCAGCTACCGTGTCGACTTGGGGTATTTAGCCAATAACGACCGTTTTTTTGCGTTGGCACGAAGTAATATTGTGTCGACTCCGCACCCGGGCAGTAGTGACACGATTGACGAGAACTGGTCGGACGTGGCAGAAGACTACGAGCGCGTTTTCGCATTGAGCGGTGGTTACGACCAGCAGAACGCGGTTGGTGAGTTACGAGAATTGTTCGAAGAACGTCTACGGCGACCAATGGGTGCGCACGAGATGACCCGTTATGGCGCTGGAGCGGAACGCATTCTGAACCGTGAACGGGATTTTTTGTTTGAGGTTGATGCCGAGATGATCATTTTCGGTTCAACCAAACCCGATGCACATGTCACGCTTTCCGGCGAACCGGTCAAGTTGCGTCCCGATGGGACTTTTACTGTCCGAGTTAGCATGCCCGACCGGCGCCAGGTGCTGCCGGTGGTGGCATCCAGCAGTGACGGCGTAGAACAAAGGACGATTGTGCTGGCCGTCGAGCGTAATACCAAACGGATGGAGCCCAAGATTGCTGAGACGGACGGTTGACCGCTCCAGTTGAAGTGTAGCTGGTTGCTGTTTTCCCTCTGATTGAACACACAAACCGCGTCTAACGACGCGGTTTTTTCGTAAGATGGACCCGTGCGTTTTCGTTTGTCCTGTGTCGATCGAAGGTGTGGTTGGCCAGGGTCGTGTTCGCGTGGTTATTCCGTGTGTCGGCGTTTAAGGGCCGCCGCGGTGGCGATGAGAAGAGGCTCGGATTGCCTTGTTCTTGTGTCTCCTTTAGGCTCGCAGCACAAGGCCAGCCAGTTGGCTCTGAAACGCTGCTCGAAACGCGTGGTGCTTCGATCGCATGTTGTTGTTTGGGAAGCAGTGTTCCAATCGGTCTGGAGATGTCACCGAGTAAAGAAAGGCGGTCGTTTTACTGATGAGTCAGTGCATTATTCAATTGACAGATTTGCATCTGTTGTCCGATGTTGAGGCAGGGGTACGCGATGTACCCACCTGGCGTACGCTGAAACAGGTGCTGGACTTGTTGCGGCAGCAAGAGCAGCAGGATTATTTCCTGGTCATCACAGGCGATTTAGCGCAGGACGGAGAACGCGGCGCCTACGAACGGTTGATGGAATGGCTGCAGGAATGGCATGGCCGTTGTGCCGTGATTCCTGGCAATCATGATGACCGGAGTTTGCTGCATGATGTAATCACATTGCCAACCATGTCATCCGAAAACGCCCCTGATTCCATTTGCTTTTCCCATCAGTTAGGCGACTGGCGGTTGATCGGTCTCGATACACAGGTGCCCGGATCCGTGCACGGGACGCTTTCGGAACGCCAGCAAGAGTGGTTGCAATGCGAATTGGAGCAGCACGCAGCGCAGCCGACGGTTTTGTTTACGCACCACCCGGCTTTTTCGGTAGCTTCAAGCTGGGCTGACGGGATCGGGCTGACTAACGGTGAGGTGTTTTGGCAAAGCATCGGTGTGCATCCGCAGTTGCGCGCGGTTGTCAGTGGGCATGTGCACCAGGAGTTTTCGGCAATGAAGAACGGTGTGTTGTGTCTGACTACACCTGCGACGTCATTTCAGTTCACGCCGGGCAGTACTGCAGCACAGATTGATCTTGTATGCCCAGGCTTTCGCCGCTTGCAGTTGCAGGATGACCGTGTTGATACTGACGTCATACGTTTGTCTGAGCTAACTTTTCCGCCGCGCATGTTGCCGGCAGGCTAATGCGCGGGATGCCCAGGAAACGCGTTATCTTGCCGCCAGAATCGGTCAGCCAGATTGGCCTTGTAGTGATGGGCAGCCCTGCTTGTTGAGCGGAACCCATCGTTCTGTTGCTGCTGTACAAACGAGAAGTCAGTCTGCACTAGCAAGCGGGCTCATTTTCAAGTGGTGGGTGCAATCGCGTTGCACCTGTTCCGTGTCCAGTGGGATTTCATGATAATGGCCCTGCAGCCAGTCGTGTAATTGGTCGGTGTACCAGGGAGAACCCGGCCGCCCAGACTGGCTTTGGGCATCGACGGCAAGCAAAGTTGGTGGCGTGGTGCTGAGATCCGTGATCATCCGATAGCCTCCGCCGGTTGCCGCGGTCCAGAGCGGCCCAGAGCCCGTATTGCCGACAGTTTGCATATCGCCGCGCACACCGTTTCCACCATAATCGAGCAACGCTCCTAGATCTCCCCGGCTGGAGAGAACGTGTCGCAGTTCAAGCCGGTGGAAATGCCCCCAGGTCCAAGCTGAGACGTTGTCACCACATTCTTCTACCAGGTAGTCGATGGTGGCCGCGAAAGTTTCCTGGATTCTGCGTTCACGATCCCCTTCGACAAACCAGCTGTATGGATCTGCTTGCAGGAGTCTTGCCGCGATGCCAAAGACACCAGCCTGCATCAGCTCACTGCTTTCGGAATCAAATCGTTCGGCGCTCACCGCTTTGCACCAATGGGTGAAAAATACATTGAAGATCGCAGTGGCAGCAGAATCCGCTTCAGCTCGAAAGTCCCATTCACGGAGCAGCGTAACCGCCTGCTGGATGTGCGGATGAGTGCTGGTTTCAATGATGGGCAGCAAGTGCGGTACGGCCGCTGCGGCATGTAAATCGAGTGTGTCAAGTTGCATGCTTCCCATGTCGGTGACCAACAGTGTCGGTTTCGATTCGATCATTTCGCGAATTCGTTGCCCCCGCCATCCGCTAGTCCAGGTGCCGGCGAGTGGGTAAGGGAAGTCATTCGGTGCCAGTCGGTTATTGGCAGATGCGATCCAGCCTCGGTCAGGATCCGTGACGCTGGGCATGGCGTCAAAAGGGAGTAGTCCCAGCCATTGGTCCGCGGGATCCCAGCCCCGTCGAAACCCGCGTTTGATCGTCTTGCGCTGTGGGATTCTGCCACTCGTGTGAAATCCGATGTGCCCTTGAATATCTGCGCAGACCATCGAGAACGTTGGTACGTGCCAGGGGCGTAAAGCTTCGCGAAAAGTCGTTACATCAGTTGCCCGGTTCATGCCCAGCATACCGGTCAGCCAGCCGCCGTGAGACATGCCGAGCCAGTGCAGTGAGACCGGGCCGTATTGATTAGCCGGTGCAGGTAGGAACGCATCGACCAGCGGGCCGTTGCGTGACAGTCGAGTGGTGTGTGGCTGCGGGGCTGCGTGACGAACCAGAATCGTTTCGGTGCGTTCGCGCCAGGGTTCCCAGTTGTTGTCAAACAGGAAGCATTCTGGGTGCTCAGGGTCCGTTTTTTCCTGGTAGAGGTCGCGTTGCGAACAGATGTTGTTTGTCAGGCCCCAGGCAATTTGTTCATTGCGACCGATCATGACTGCCGGAATGCCTGCATAGCTGGTTCCGGCGACATTAAATGATCCACCGCTGAGATGTACTTCGTACCAGCACGAGACCGCGCCAAATGCGATGTGCGGGTCGCTGGCCACGATAGGCAATTGGCTCTCAGTGTGCGCACCCGATAGTACCCAATTGTTACTGCCGACATGACCATCGGGATCGTTGACGACTTCGCCAGACGGTTCGAGTTGCATGCCGGTTGCAGGTGTGAAATCACCTGCATGTAGTATTGACTCTTCATCGCATTCGGCGCGCAGGAACTCCTGGAACAAGGGAGTGTCACCAAGTGTCCGTTGAGCAATTTCAGGCATGCAAATCACTGGGAAGCGGCCGGTCAAGTACCAGCGAAATTCACTCTCGATTGCCAGGCAGTCAACACCGCGCCAGCGGCCGGGTTGGTAGTCCAGCAGGCTGAACTCGATCGGTAAACGATCTGCGTTCTGTTCCATCCAGGCATTGATACCTGCGGTAAAAGCCTCTAACAATTCACGCACCGGACTGGTCAGTTGCTCCCACTCTGCTGTGGCAATGTGCCCCAATCCGATCGTTCGTACCAATCGATCAGATACGAGACCGTCTGGTCCGATGATTTCAGACAACTTGCCGACTGCCTTGCGCCGTAACCAATCGAGTTGAAACAGGCGGTCTTCTGCGATGGCCCACCCAAACCCGAAAAACAAGTCAGAGTCGTTGTCTGCCGTGATGTGCGGAATTCCGTGTCGATCGCGGCGGATTGACACGTCGGCTCCGACGGGAACGGTAACGTGGTTGCGGGTGTCTTGGTTCCTGCGGCGCAGCTGTTCCTGCCACCAGGAATGAAAGTCCTCAGTAGGGATCTGGAGTTCCTGGCAGATCGAATGGATCGATTGTCCTGCACCCAATTGACGCAAGATTTCCATTTCAGATAGGGGGTCGGACAAGAGGCTTCTCGGTGGTTTGGGGTGCCGAAGTGGTTTCGCGTGAACGGAGACCGGCCGCTACTGAATTCCCACTGTGTCTGTCAGGACGCCAGTGCTCGCGGGGTACTGGAGTGACGCTGGTGAGCACCCGGGAATATGCAATGCGCAGGTACTTTCCAGGCGTTCCGATGGGAACGTGTGTCAGTTTTCCGTGCCTGAGCCTAACAAGCCCGCATATCCGCTTCAACTGCTTCCCAGGCCACACGCCGCGTAATGGACGTTCCTGATAAGGTCGAAAACCTGATGCCAACCGGTATTTCCCACCCCTACATGGTTTGAGAAACTAGGCGGGCAAGTTTTCACCAGATAAGGATCCGCGCTATGGTCAGTGGAGTTCAACTCAAGCAGCATGTCCTGGGCACGATTGACGCGAGACGCGACGATATCATTGGATTAGGCGAGTCTATCATGGATGCGCCCGAGCTCGGGTTCAAGGAAACGAAAACTGCCGGGCGCGTCGCGCAATTCTTTGAAACCTGTGGTCTGCCGTTCGATGAAGGGCTGGCGTTGACTGGAGTCAAAGCGGTGCTGCGCGGTGGCAAGCCTGGTCCGACGGTGGCGTTGATGGGTGAGTTGGATGCGTTACTAGTCCCCGACCATCCACGGGCTAACCCGGAAACCGGTGCGGCCCATGCCTGTGGTCATAATGCCCAGATTGCAGGATTGCTCGGAGCGGCCGCAGGTCTTTCTGCCGATGGCGTGGCCGAACAGCTGTCAGGGAACGTGGTTTTTTTCGCCGTACCTGCGGAAGAGTATGTGGAGATCAACTATCGACTGGGGTTGGTCAAGCAGGGCAAGACCTCGTTCTTGACTGGCAAGCAGGAGTTAATCGAGTTGGGGTTGTTCGACGATGTCGATATGGCGGTGATGATTCATTCCAGTAGTCCAGAGACCCAGGACGGCATGATGGGAGTGCCAGTTTCATCCAATGGATTCCTTGCCAAGAGCGTACGTTTCCTAGGGAAGGCCGCGCATTCTGGCGCTGCGCCGCATCGCGGGATCAACGCGCTTAACGCTGCGACACTGGCGCTGAGTGCGATTGACGCGCAACGCAGCACATTCCGAGATGAGGATTGTGTGCGCGTACACCCGATCATCACCAAGGGTGGTGATCTGGTGAACATTGTGCCGGCCGAGGTGTGCCTGGAAACGTATGTACGTGGCAAGACACGCGAGGCGATATTGGATGCTGCGGGAAAAGTAGATCGCGCGCTGCGCGGGGCCGCAGTTGCTATGGGATGTCGTGTCGAGATCGAAACGGTGCCTGGTAATTTACCACTGCGCAACGACCCTGAACTCTGTAAAGTGTTTCGTGACAATGCGGAGCAGATTCTGTCTGCGGATGGTTACCGTGATTACCCCCATGCAGGCGGTTCTACGGATGCCGGCGACCTTAGCCAGATTATGCCGGTGTTGCATCCAATGATGACAGGAGGAAGTGGTTTTCATCATCAGATCGATTGGTGTATTGCCGACCATGAAGCCGGGTACCTGGCCCCCGCCAAGACACTCGCGGCAATGGCCGTCGATCTACTTTCAGCGGGTGGCGAAGAAGCTACGCGAGTGCTTTCCCAGCATCACCCCGAGATGGCGAAAGAAGAGTATCTGGACTACCAGCGTTCCATTTTTCAGACCGAAGTGTATGACGGTGCCGCCGGGTAATGCGGGTCGTGTTCACACGCCCCATAGTCAGCCCGCAAAAAAGTTTTGCTTACAGGTCTGGTGGTGCGAATGCCAGCGAAGTCTGAATCGGGAAGTCACATACGCAACCACTGCTGGCTTCCGGAATGAGCAGGAGGCCACTGGCTGGGATCATGTTGATCCAGCAGCCGGGCCGACTGACCCGTGTTACCTTTTGAATCTGGCCGGTTTTCAAATTGCAGAGAGCGGGGTTTCCCGCGCGGAAAAAACAAGTCGAGGCGGACGCGGAC
>PBOG01000130.1 GCA_002724245.1 Planctomycetaceae bacterium | reverse complement strand
CGACAAAAGCCCCTGCGGCAACAAGGGCTTATGCGAATGGGTGCGATACCGGGCGAGAGTCTGCCACGGCATCGAGCGGAGAGGACAGGATTCGAACCTGCGGACCAGTTGCCCGGTCACGGATTTAGCAAACCCGCGCTTTCGACCACTCAGCCACCTCTCCTGCGAACGGCCCTTGATTGTGCAGCATCAACGCCTGGCCTGCAAGAGAGCCTCTGCGACAAGCGAACATGATTCGTGCCAACCAGCCGTGTTAACGAGCTATCTGTCGGTCCGCCTCAGTCGGCAGACTCGCAAAACGGCCTGCGGATTGACAGCTCGCGGGCAGACAGATACTTTGTCTGCTCGTGATGAAGTTGCCCCAGGGTTAATCCAGTCCTCAAGCCGGCGCAGCGGACTGGTGCCACCTGGGCGTCCTGCCTCTGGTCCGACTTCGGTCGGTTCCCGCCTCGCCATTACTCCCGCCAGGCCGCGAGCAATGATCGCAAAACTCGTCCCGCAAAGTCGGGAGGACTTGCCAACCGAGTTTGTCTTGGAAAAACTGCCCATGACCCTGGGCCGGTGCGAGAGTGCTACTATTTGCCTGAATGACCGTTGGGTAAGCCGATTACATTGCGAAATTGATCTGATTGACGGTAGTTTGATCGTGCGAGACCTGGGCTCCAAACACGGCACAATTCTCAACGGCACACACACCAAGCAAGCACAACTCATGCCTGGTGACCGCCTCTCTGTGGGAATGGTAACATTCGAAGTCGTACTCACCGGATCAGCCGGCAACGCCAACGACGACTCACAGGAATTGCGAAAACGGCACCCGCGTTGAACGGTCGCTACTTCAGCTAAAGAGTGCCATTACGTGCCCTGCGGGCCCTCCGGTACTTCCTTTCTGCGCCAAGTCGCTTCATAATGCGCAGCGGGCTGCATTTGCCCAGCAGACACGCAACGACTGGTCCAGCGAGCCCCACTCCTCCCGCTCGCATTTCGAACCCAGAGGGCACCCAGCATGTTTTCATCTGACAAGCTTGAACGCAGGCATTTTATTGCAGCCAGCTCCGCATTGATCGCCAGTGCCAAGACTAATTTGAGTGCCCCTCTCAAAGCAGCTGAAAAAGACCCTTACGACGGCTGGCCAGTTGGTGTGCAAAGCTATTCGCTACGCCAATTCAACACCCTCGAAGCCATTCGACACATTCAGGGAATGGGCCTGCATTTCGCCGAATTTTACAGTAAGCACCTGAGTGTCGAGGCGAGTGCGGAGCAAATTGCCGAAACGTCCAAACTCTGCGCTTCTGCAAAAATCAAACTCAACGCGCACGGGGTGAATCGATTCACCAAGAACCACGCCGCGAATCGTAAGATTTTTGCGTTTGCCAAACGGGCTGGCATCAAGAACATTACCGCCGATCCTGACCCCGATTCATTTGATAGCCTCGACAAACTCGTCGCTGAGTTCGGAATTCGTGTCTGCATCCACAACCACGGCCCCAAACATCGCTACAACACCATCGCCGATGTCCAGAATGCCGTGGCCAAACACCACAAGTGGATTGGCGCGTGTGTCGACACTGGCCACTTTATTCGCGGAGGCACCGATCCCGTCAAAGCCGTTCGTGACCTCGGTCCGCGTGTCTTCGCAGTTCACATCAAAGACGACAAGTTCAAAGGTGACCCGCGTTCACACAACGTAGTTATTGGCCAGGCCAATCTTGACGTTGTCGGGCTTTTCAAGGCGCTCAAGGCAATTGACTTTCCCCGTGACGGCTCCTTGTCACTGGAATACGAATCCAACCCCCAAAATCCAATCGACGACATGAAACAATGCCTGGAAGTTGCCCGTGCAGCGATTGCCAAGGCAGCGAAGGCGTAATCTCTGCAGATCTTCCGGTTGGTTGACCAGCGCGCCATCCGGATTTAGAGTGGGTAAGTTGGTTCTCACTTATACTCGTAGTAAGTCAGGCGTGTTCAGATCCAAGTTGTCGGATGCGGATTAGCGGATGCTCGCCAAACGTGTCATTCCATGTTTAGACGTAGATCAAGGCCGCGTCGTTAAGGGAACAAATTTCCTCAACCTGCGCGACGCCGGGGACCCTGTGCAAGTTGCGGCCCGCTACGAACAGGAGGGCGCCGACGAGTTAGTGTTTTTGGATATCGCCGCTAGTCACGAAGGGCGTGGCATCATGATGGACGTGGTGCGTCGAACTGCGGAATGCGTCTTCATGCCGCTGACAGTGGGCGGAGGCATTCGCACAATCGCGGATATTCGAGAGTTATTAAATGCGGGATCCGACAAGGTTTCCATTAACTCAGCCGCCTGCCGACAACCGGATTTTGTGCGGGAAGCTGCAGAGCGATTTGGTAGTCAATGCATCGTCGTAAATGTCGACCCCAAACGTGTCCAGCACGAGGAAGCCGAAGTCTGGGAAGTTCACATCAACGGTGGACGAGTCCCGACGGGACTACAAGCGGTCGAATGGGCGCAACAAGTGGAGGAATTAGGAGCTGGTGAAATCGTCTTGACGAGTATGGATTGTGACGGCACCAAAGATGGCTACGACCTGGAAATTACTTCAGCCGTCAGCCAGGCTGTGTCGATTCCAGTTGTTGCAAGTGGCGGTGCCGGAAATCCACAACATCTCGCAGACGCCATTGAACACGGCAAAGCCGATGCAGCGTTGGCAGCCAGCATTTTTCATTTTGGAGAGTTTTCGATCGGTGAGACAAAACGTGTGATGGCGGACAGAGGCATACCAGTCCGCTGAATATAGCGGCCAGCAGCGTGCGTGCCTCAACTTCTCAAGGCAAGTACAAACCGCGAATAACAGTCAAGTAATGTGGCAGAGTCGCTCATCGACATTCAAGTTCAGTTCGTGCATCACTGAAACAAATCAGTGAGCAAGTTGGAGAATCAACAAAATGGCAACAAGTGATGCGTTGGACAACACCATCGATCTGGCCGCCGACGAAGACCTGGCGCAGTCGTTTCTGGCAACACGTGAAGAACTCGAAGTCGACAAGTATTTCCGAGCGCTCGTCAAGCTAGAGGGCAGCGACTTGCACATGAAGGTGGGACAACCACCTATCGTTCGAGTCGATGGAACGCTTAAACAACTCAACAGAGGTCCCATCGAACGCCAGGAAATGGTCGACCTCCTATTCCCCATGCTCAACGAGCGGACACGTGTCATCTTCAAAGACGAGGGCGGCTGTGACTTCGCTTACACCGTAGACGTAGATGGCACCGACTGGCGGTTTCGCGTCAACATGCTACAGCAGCTAGGGTCTTTGGGCTTAGTCGCCAGACGAGTGAATAACTTCATTCCAACTTTCGAAAAACTCTACTTGCCCGACGGCCTGGAGAAACTCTGCCAGTTTGACCAGGGGATGATCCTACTGGCCGGCGTCACTGGCTCAGGCAAGTCAACCACTATTGCCTCGATGCTGGACTGGATTAATCGGCATTACAAGAAACACATTCTGACACTCGAAGATCCAGTCGAATTTGTTTTCACCGAAGCAAAGTCGCTGATCAATCAACGCGAAATCGGGATGGATGTAAAAGATTTCAACATCGCGATGAAACACGCGGTGCGTGAAGACCCGGACGTCATGCTGGTTGGCGAAATGCGAGACGAAGAGTCTTTCATGACTGCTATCAATGCTGCAGAAACAGGTCACCTCGTCTTCGGTACCATCCACGCGTCTAGCGCGTCGACAACAATTGGTCGCATCCTGGATCTCTTCCCGGAAGGAATGCACGCAGCGATCCGCAGTGCAATCGCTTTCAACATGAAGGGCATTATCGCCCAGAAACTGCTACGGTCGATCAAGCCGGATGTGGGAAGAGTACCAACATGTGAAGTTATGACATTTTCGCCCACGATTCGAAAACTCATCCTGGAGGGCGACGACGAAAAGCTGCCTGATGCGATTCGGATTGGCGCTGAAGACGGGATGCAGGACTTTACGATGAGCTTGAAAGGACTCCTGGACGATGAACTTATCGATCGACCAACCGCCTTTGAGGTCGCTCCTAACCGCGAACAACTAAAAATGGCGATCAAAGGAATCGACGTGTCTGAACCTGGCATTCTCTAGGCAATGGCAGGAAGGCACTTCCTTCCAGTTACTCGATTTACGTAGCCGCACGCCACGCGTCTGCTACCGCTCATTTTGTGAAAGTCACCGATGTTCGGACGGAAAAAACGCAAGCAACAAGAAGAAGATCTGGCACCGCACGAAATGGGCCCCCCAGTCGAGCTGTCCGCGCGAGGTGCAGAGGATGAAAAAAACACACAGCATTTACTGCGCGCTCGACAAAACATGGGGATCGTCACTGTCAAAGAGGTGATTGCCGACATGACAGCGCACCACGCTGATCGTGTCATGCTCGACCTGTCACCCCAATCCCAGTCAGTACCAGTACGTTACGACATTGACGGCGCCTGGCATTCACAAGACCCAAAAGAACTGCAAACTGCGGTTGGCATGCTCGGCGTTATGAAGTTGATTTCCAACCTGGACGTTAAGGACAATCGCTCGCGGCAAACTGGCCAATTTGGTGCCGAATACCAGAATGACAAATATGACTGCAAGCTGACCACTCAGGGCACTGAAAACGGAGGCGTTCGCTTCATACTGGAACTCTGGAATAGCAAGAACGAAATTAACCGGCCTGGCCCTATGGGTATGCGTGAGGAAATGCTCGAGCGTTACAAAGAACTGGTTGCGGCTGATAGTGGCCTGTTTATCGTTTCAGCTCCGCCGAATCACGGAGGTTTTACAACGACCTGGATCTCCGCACTTGGTGGTACTGACCGCTACATGCGTGATTTTGTTGCTGTCTACGATAAGCAAAAAATCGAGCCTGAAGTCGAGAACATTGACCAAGTAACTTACGACCTGGCAGCGGGAGAAATGCCAGAACAGGTCTTGAACAAATTGATGCTGAAACAACCTGAAGTGCTGGCATTTCCAGAAATCAAAAGTTCCGATCTACTTAATGAGTTGTTAGATTTGATCGTTGAAGACAATGTCTGTGTTTTCGCGGGTGTAAGAAGCAAGGATGCGGCCGAAGCATTGCTGCGTCTTATGCAACTAAAACCAGATACACAAAAATTCGCGCAACACGTTTCTTTTGTCCTCAACACTCGGCTTGTTCGACGGTTGTGCGATGCCTGCAAACAGGGGTTCCAACCACCACAGCAACTGCTCCAAAAATTAGGGATTCCCGCAGGCCGTGTCAGCGTGATGCACCGAGAGTGGCGCGCCGAGGACGCTGAAACAAAAAAAGGCCAGGATGTTGAAAAGTGCGAGAAATGCGCTGGCTTGGGCTACAAGGGGCGTATCGCTATTTGTGAACTACTGGTCATTGACGACGCGATTCGCGAAGCACTCGTGAAACAACCTCAGTTGGAAGTCATCCGGAAACTGGCCAAGAAATCGGGACACGCGACCCTCCAGCAGGAAGGTATCCTCTTGCTGACACAGGGAATCACTTCAGTGAACGAGCTGCAACGGGCACTCAAGTAGCTCACTTCTTTCCCTTGCGACGTGAATAATCTGCGATTCCGCAACAGCCCGCAATCTGCCACCTTGCTGCAGTGCTAGCACTGAACAAGCGTGTCGATGGCGTGGCGCGCAGCGAGTAAGCGTGGGGCGGGAAACTAACTTCATTCCCTTTAACCCGGCCCACGCACAGGATCGCCAAATCGCTTTCCAACCTTCCGTTGGCTGCTGCCGTGGCTTGCCGCAACCAGACCAAATGTCTTCTTGCAGGCAACCGTCAGATCTGGTAGTTTTCTCACCCCCTTGTGAAGGGGGTGTTTTAGCTGATGCCATGCGTTCCAAATTGCCGAAAACGCAAAGTGAGGCTCTCCTTTTCTTGTGTTCTTGGTGTGCACGTCCATGACGCGTTTCAAATCACGTTGCCTCGTGATCGTAACACTGGCTGGGTGGCTTTCGACACTCAGCGGATGTTCGTTCTTGCGACAAGCCAAGAACGATGAAATGGCGATGGCCCGTCAAGTCTCTCTGCGCGGCGAACAGGCACTGCGCCAAGGCCATTGGCTTCACGCCGAGCAACTCTATGGTCGGGCAATTCAACACGCTCCCAACGATTATCGTGCCCATCGTGGATACGCCGAAGCACTCTGGAACCAGCGTGCACACGACACCGCGATTAGCCATATGGAAAAAGCCTTGAAGTTCTCAGGCCAAGATCCCAAGGTAATGGTGCGATTGGGTGAAATGTATCTTGAAAAAGGATATCTTCCACAATCCAAACACTGTGCGGAAGAAGCCATTGCAACCGACCACATGCTTCCAAGCGGCTGGGCTTTGAAAGGCAAGGCACTATTCCGCGCGGGAGATCTCGATGGGGCACTGGCTGGTTTCCACCGTGCCTTGAGTCTTCAAAACCAGTTTCCTGATGTCCAGCTGGAAATGGCCCAAGCGTATCGAATGCAGCAACGGCCGCGCCGCGCCCTAGCAACGCTAGACGTTCTTACACGCACCTACGAAAAACAAGATGTTCCACAAGAGGTCCTGTACCTGCACGGCCTGGCTCTAAAAGATATCGGGCGTTACGAGGAAGCTGCTGACCAGTTAGCGCAAGCAGTTAAACAGGGGCAACCCAATGCGAAACTGCTCTTCGAATTAAGTGAGTCGCAGTGGCTGGCCGGCAATCCAGCAAATGCGCGACTATCGTTACTAAAAGCCCTATCGCTCAGCCCTGACCACCATCCCAGTCGTCAATTGCTGGCTCGCATTGACGACAATCGGCAAGGTTTGACTGCAAACATTTCACGCTGATCCGGCTAGAACCGCCGCCGTGAAAGGTTCACTTCAAGGCGTTCGCGAAGAACCACGGCAGATGGTGCGCCGAGCAGGGCAGGGCAACGAGCCCGATTCTTCTCTTAACCAATTCTTTCTGTAGCCAACGACATCAGTTATGCAGAAATCTCAAGTCAATAAACTTGAGCTCTCTCTCTAACGCATGTCTTCGTTGCCGATCCGCTTCAATCGTGCGGACATACAGGTTCATACCCTGCTGCTCGAGTGCCTTCAGTGCCTGCACAATATCAGGCGTCAACGAATTAAAGAACAGATGGGCGGAAGTCAGAGTACGAATCGCGCCAAGTTGTAGCACAACATGCGGTCCGATAGACATATGATTCCCCAATGAAACTGACTCCAAACGTGGCAGGCTGGATAATACCGAAAGCCCGTCTTCCGTGACTCGCGGACAGTCGAGTTCCAACAACTGCACCTTCAGCCCCTGCAGGCTCTTTATATCGGTGTCTTGAATCAAGCTTGATCGCAGAGTCAACTGCGACAAACGCACGCACCCCGCCAACGCCTGCAGTCCAACCGCTGCCACGGGAGTCTCAACCAGGGAGAGGCTGCGAAGTTGTTTCATTTGGGCCACCCACTTCATCGACGCATCTGATATCGGACTGTACTCGACAATCAAATCTTCTGTTCTCGTGGAACCCGCTTCAAGAAATGCTCCGGTTACTCGGGTTTTCCGGAGTGTCAATTGTGGCGTCTGACCCCAATGGGGCATCCTGGCAGCAAGAAGGTCATCAATCGTAGCGCCAGAAAGAGCTAGTTGATTCACTTTGGGAATCCCTTTGAGCGTAGCAATCTGTGTTGGCGGTGGATCTACAAGCTCTACATTCCAAGCACGAGGGATGCGCCAATCCCAGTACCATGTGCCCTGGCTTGAACGTTCAAAGGCAACCTTACCTCCGGTTGATTCGATTTCCAGCACACGCCGTTTCAACTCACCGTGCCAACCGGACATCCAGGAGGTCGCCGCCGACAGAAACCAGAATGTACCCACACACAAGCTGGTTGTGAGCTTACGCCAATAAGCATTTTTTTCGGCTGGCAGCTGCAACTGACGCCAGATTGGCACGAGTACGACGCCTGCTTGCAAGAGTCCTACTGTGATGAAAAGTGCGATCGTGGCACGATTCGCAAACGCAGCACACTCGATCCCACAACTACGAGCCCACCCCACACCAGTGTGGCCCACAAAGCCTACCAGGCTCATTCGCAATACAAGCTGCAGCAACCAACTGGTGCGTTCCAATGTTACCGCAAACCCCAGCACCATTCCGCAAATAATTCCCAGAGCCGAATAGAACGGCCAACCAGCCAGTCCGCCGGCCAGTGCTCCGCCAACGACAGCCACCAGCGGGCTTACAAATCTCCGCACCAGCGCCGCCGCAATCAACCCACTCAAAATGATCCACAATAATGGATATGCAAGCGACCAGGATATTGTGGGAACTAGTGCGGAACCATTTGTTGCCTCATTCACCACATGTCGAACCAACACCGCCGTCATCAAAACCAACAGCACGGAAACTGCTGCGGCATACTCCTGAGGGAGCTCCGATTTCGACCGCGACATGGGAAAGCCCTGAAACTAAAGCAACTCTTTTGCGCGACCACATGACTCACCGCAAAGCTCGCTGGCTTCGCGAAATGTGCAGCGGGACTGGTACGCGGTTACAGAACCAAGGTCGCCAGACGTCAGATCAACGAATCCAACTCGTCCACCAGTTCCCCGAATCGCGCCAGAGCGGTTTCAACAGGCTGCGGACTCTCCATGTCGACGCCAGCGCTTCTCAACAAATCAAGCGGGTCCTGAGAGCAACCACCCTTGAGAAAACCAAGATAATCTCTCAATTCACGACGCCCACCGCTGAGGACACGTTGACTAAGTGCAATCGCTGCCGACAACCCAGTCGCATATTTGTACACATAAAATGGGCGATAGAAGTGTGGAATTCGAAAGCACTCGAGCTTCAACAACGCATCAATTGAAAATTCGGGGCCGAAATACGCTTCCAACAACGTCCCGTAAACGTCCTTGAACGCCTGCACGGTTAGAGGCTCACCTTGTTCAGCCATCTCATGGGTGATCTTCTCAAACTCAGCGAACATGGTCTGCCGGATGATTGTCCCACGAATCGCATCGATTTCACGGTTAATCAAGAACGCCCGTTGCTGGTCGTCCTTTGCGTTATTCATCAAATACCGGCTGAGGAGCTGTTCATTGAAAGTGCTCGCAACTTCAGCAACAAAAATGGTGTAATCGTAATGCAAGAAAGGCTGGTGTTTTGCGGAAAAGAAGGAGTGCATAGAGTGCCCTGCTTCGTGAGTCAGCGTGAACACATCCTCCAGGACATCCGGCTTGTAGTTCATGAGAATGTACGGATCCCCATCAAACGATCCGCAACTAAAGGCACCGCTCTGCTTGCCTTCATTGGGATACCGGTCACACCACCGCCCATTCAACCCCTTTTCCAGTACGTTGACGTATTCCTTACCCAACGGTGCCAGCGAATTGAGCACCACTTTCGTCGCTTTGCTCCACGAATGGCGAGTTTTCTTCTCAACCAGAATGGGCACGTACGTATCGTAGTGGTGAATCGACCGCAATTTCATCTTACGTCGGCGTACATCGTAGTAGTGATGTACGGTCGGCAAATGCTCACGGACAGCACTAATTAAACGGTCGTAAACGCCCTGTGGAACATTGTCGGGAAACATCGCCGCTTGCAAACAACTCTGATAACCCCGCGCCCGGGCATAGTAGACATCCTTCTGAATCGAACCACTGAGCGTTGCTGCAAGTGTATTTTCGTGCGCCGCAAATTGATCGTAATAGCGATGAAAAGCACTCTTGCGTACGCTTCTCTTGGGGGAAGTCAGAAATTGAGCAAAGGTCGCGTTCCCCAACTCAACGTCTCGACCTTTTTCATCTTTTACCAGACCGAATTTCATATCTGCATCATGCAGTTGCCGAAAGGTCTGGCCCGATGCTTCCGACATTTCGCCTTGCATGGCAAGAAGAGTCTCTTCCTTTTTGCCCAACGTATGCTTTTTGTAGCGACGAAGTCTCTCAAGTACCAACCGGTACGGTTGCAGCGCCGGATCATCCAGGAATTGATTCAAGCGAGCCGTCGAAAGGCCCAGAATCTCAGGCCGCAAGAAACTCGATGCTTCGTTGGCACGCGTGGCGACGTGATGAAAACGACCATACATGCGCTGGTACTCCGCACACTTCTGGTCTTCAGTAGTTCGCAAGAACGCGTAGACACCCAAACGTTCAGATAATCGACTAATCTCGGAATCAAATTTCAAGCAGGCCGCGAGCGTTTCAGGACCACTCCCCAGCGTCCCCGGAAACTTCTCGTAACCAGCAAGGCGTTTCTCAAACCGCTGAAAAGATTTTTCCCAAGCCGCATCGTTAGCAAACAGACTAGACAAGTCCCACGTATCGGCCGTCTTTATCTGTTTGCGTTTCGGAAGTCGGATGGCAGCATTCATTATCATCTCGCATCTTGAAACCAGGCCTCGGTGAAACTACCACCGCACGACCGCGGTTCCCCATGCCAGACCCGCGCCAAATCCGCAAAGCAACACATGATCACCGCGACGAATGCGACCCTGACGATGTGCTTCATCCAGCACCAGGGGAATGCTGGCAGCCGAGGTATTACCGTAGCGATCGAGATTGACGAGCACTTTGTTTCGATCCAGCCCTAGATCACTCACTGCAGAGTCGATGATCCGCATATTTGCTTGATGGAAGACAACCAAATCGAGATCGGATGGTGTCAACTTTGTCCCGCGCAACACATCCAACACCGTGTCTGCCAGGAAACGCACTGCCCACTTGAAAACCGGGCGTCCATCCATGCGAATATACTGTCTCGCCTCTTCAAGGGTTTTCGTCGTGAGGCGTTCACGAGACCCCCCACCGGGCAAACAGATAAGTTGACCACCTTCTCCATCTGCACCCAGCGTATAAGAAATCAAACCCTGCCGATTCTCGCCCTTTCCAAGCAAGACAGCACCGGCTGCGTCACCAAAGAGTGGAAAAGTCTTCTGATCCTTTGGGTCGACAACTCTCGACATGACATCCGCACCAATCGCCAAGACATGCCGATAACAACCTGTCTTGATGAACTGCATTCCGGTTACTAACGCATACATGAAACCGGCACAAGCAGCATTTAGATCGACGGCCGCACACTTTGCACCAATCCGACGCTGAACATGGCAAGCAGTCGAGGGAGTGGGAGTATCCGGTGTCATCGTACCGATCAGAATCAGGTCAAGCTGATCGGGCGACAAACCGGCTTGCTGCAAGCAATTTTCTGCAGCCACCACCGCCAAGTCACTTGTCGCCTGATCCTCGGTCGCGCGTCGGCGCTCCTGAATCCCCGTCCGTTGAACAATCCAATCCGCGTCGTAACCCAATTCCACCAAATCCTGATTGCCAACCGTGTTGGACGGAGCATAGGCGCCCGTTGCCAGGATCTGTACTCCAGTCAAGGTCGCCAAACCCTGTGGAGGATCTGATTCCATACTTACCGTTGGTTCAAGCGTGGATGCCATCGGGATTCAGAATTCCTTGGAGTTACGTGGAACAGCGGTCAATATAACAGATAGGGCGTACTAGAACCTCATTATTATTGCGGTTCGTCGGGAATCTCGACCCAGCGCCCCTCAGAGTGAGACGCGAGTACGCTATCAGCAATAACCTGCGCACGCAGCCCGTCATAAAAACTCGGGACCGCGGCACGGTTTTCAAGGATGGCCGAAACAAATTCCCAGACCAGGTCATACCGGAAAACTGTCGCAGCCTCGCCATCACTGGGATTCCGAGGGCTGTCCGACGGCTTTAGAAATGGTTCTGGAACCGGTTCGGAATGAAGATCATCACCGGTCTTGCCAAGCAGGATCTCATTCGGTTCGTGTAAACGGTACACCGCAGACATCTCCGAGCCGTTGATTTCCGCCCATTCATGGCCAAAACCACCGCGATGATAACCTTTAGCTAGAGTCGTGCCCTCCCAAACGCCCATACAGCCATTCTCAAATTCGGCGATCAGACTCGACCAGTCGTCTACATCCGAAGGCGGACAAGGTTTTCCATCCGCCGTCACATCGCGATCCGCAAAACGGGCGACTGCACCACAAAGTCGATGAATCGGACCGAGCAGGTCGATCGCAAAGTCAATCCGATGGATCGTCATATCAAACAAGTCGCCAGCGCCTGCGCGATCCTTGTATTGCCGCCAAGCCCAACTGGTCTCTGGCAGGTCGAGAAAACGCTGGCTGCGAAAATGGCGCGGATCACCAAGATCTCCGCTCTTAAGAAGGTGGCGAAGATAACGCATCGCTGGAGCAAAACGATAGGTAAAAGCCGTCATGTGCGTAATCTGGGCGTCCCGCGCTGCGTGATACATTTCTCGGACCTGCGGGGCATTCAGTCCTAGTGGTTTTTCGCACATCACGTGCTTGCCTGCTTGGGCAGCGGCCAGCGTCATCGGGTGATGGGTAAAATTGGGTGTAGCCAGAATTACCGCATCGATCCCTGGATCATCACAAATACTTTGATAATCGGTGGTTACATTATCTATCTGCCATTCATCCTGGCGGCGACGAAGTAAATCCGCGTCTGCGTCACAGGCGGCGACTAATTCAGCCCTGGGGTCAAGCCGAATTCCAGGAACGTGGTGATAGTCGCTGACTGCACCGGCGCCAATGATCGCAATTCTGACCGGACTCAGACCGTTCACAAGAGACTCCTTTGCCACTGTTTTAATGACGCAATACGTTAACTGGATGAAACTTAGGTGCCCTCGGATGCCAGCCTATCGGTTTCCTGGAACATGCTCAAGGTCGTATCTAACCGTAATCACTTTACACAGCTCTATAGAGGGGTGTTGGAGCGCTCTGAAACAGAATAAATTGGGTCTCTTGTTAAGCACCTGCTTGGCAGCTGCTCCGGTTCGCCAACTGATACTACCAACCCCGAAAACGCATATGTGCCTCCTGGCAATCCAATATCAGCTCGTCCCTGAATCCCCCATTTTGGTGGCATGCAATCGCGAGGAACATTACGACCGCCCCACGAGTGCCCCCTCCATTCAATCTGGCAAACCACGAGTTCTGGCCTGTGCCGATCAGGTAGCTGGCGGCACCTGGCTGGGTGTCAATCAGCACGGAATGTTTGTCGGAGTCTGTAATCGACCCAAGCTGTTTGTTTCTTCCTCGCCACGCTCCCGTGGCTTGCTATGTCGTGATCTCCTCCGTTCAGCATCGGCTCGGCTGGCGGTAGATTTAGCGATGGAAGAGTTGCATACAGGCAATTACGCCGGTGCGAACTTCGTCATCGCCGACAGCGAAAGCGGCTGGGTGATTCATGCTGGCGACGAGCTAGAAGCAGCGCCGCTGGAAGAGGGACTGAGCATTATTAGTAATAGCGATGTTGACAACCCCCGCGACCAACGCGTTCAAATGGCACACCGGCTATTGAGCCTGCAGACGCTTGATTCACCGGTCAAATTCCTGGCGGTTGCCAGCAAAGTATTTGCCCGTGCTCCATCACCGCCAGGTCGGCCGAGCATGGTCATTCGTGGCCAAAATCGGGGCACTGTCAGTTCGACACTGCTTTCCCTCGGGATGAAACCACGCGACGCAATCTATCAATATGCCTCTGGCGCACCTGACCAGACAAAATTCGAAGATTTTTCCCCGCTCCTGCGCGACATCCTGAGCAGAGGTATTCGTGAAACCCGATCCCAGGTCAAGGTACGTTAGTGCCTGATATTGGCGCAAACACCGGATACGCTGTGCAGTGCGGTACGTCTGCGCAGGCCCGGCCCGCGCCCCAGCCTGGTGGTCAGAAACCAGTCAATCGCAAGCGGCCGGTTTAACTGGTTCGTTCCAGCAACAAAGTTGCGTCCATCTCGGCAATCCCCAGTTCCTCCATCGTACGCGCTTGGGACCAAAGGTCCTCCGCGAGCATAATGGACGTTAAATCAACCAACGATCTCATGGTTGGACACGGGACACCAAGCTGTTCACCCAACAGCGCCCAACTTGCCAAACCGTAAGGTACATCTTCGGTCAGCCAACGACTCTCTAGTTTGCCAGGCGCGCGTAGTTGCGTAAGCATGCGGCTGCCATTAATAGTGGACCACAGATCACCACGAGGCCCAAAGCCAGCTGCGTGAAATGATTCCGCAACAGGCGATAATTCAACCTCTAGCACACGACCAATTGCCAGTCGTTCTTGATCGACAGCCTGAATAACGCGACACACACCGGGCATCACACCTTCTTGATAAAAGAAAAATTCCCCACGTGCGTATTCAATGCGTCCCGCATTCATTAGCACGCCTGCGGGATGGACAACGGGATTCATTGCGGCCAACCCACAAGCAACAACATGTGGGTAGAGCTGTACACCGGGAAACCACGGCTCCAGTGCCCTTTGCACTTGAAGCCCCTGCGCACCGGGCAGGGCTCCCAGCCCCATGCCATTGACGACCCCCCAAATCGTAGCAGTTGTCGCAGAAGTTTTCCGACAGACATAGGGTGCCGTGTCAGTTTCAGCAAGTATCAGTCCGTCCGCGCCACCTCGTTCCCGAAAAATTCGGGCCATTTGCAGACTCCCCATATTTCCTGGCATCAATACCAGGATTTGTCCCGCGCCAAGGTGGCCGGCACAAGCTTCCGCAAAAGCGCGATGGGCATACGAAGGTACAATTAACAGATTCAATTCATTTTCACGAAGCGCAGCGGCAAAGTCAGTGGTAACATGCTTGATCTTCGCCACACCTTGGCGAGCCACTCCCTCTAATGTGATCTGGCGATCTTCTCGAATGGGGGCAACCATCTGCTCGAATTCTGGCAGCTCACAAAGCGTTACGTCGGCTCCTGCCAACGTTAGATTTGCCGCCACCGCAAAAGCCGTATTACCGCCACCTAATACCGTGAGACTTCCGGACATGAGGGCCCCCTCAAATAGAATCGCCACCAATACTCAAAACAACACACTCAGCACAACAAAGAACGCATGTCGTTTCGCGTAGCAGCGGGCGCAGGCAACACACCATTCTGGCGCCACGTTGCACAGATGCTAACGTGCCAACTGCAACTCGACAATCGGACAAAAATCACTTCACAACACCCCCGTGTCAGGTCCAGCACACCCCAAGATTAGGTTCCAATCATTGTCCCCAGGCGGTAAGATAAAGTCTGGCAAAAAAGGCAAATCTAAAGTGGGTGACGGTTCGCAAGTTAAAGGAACCTAGAATGACGCGTCAGGCTCTAGTATTGCTCCTGCTGGTGATTGGAAGCCAAAACGGTTTTGGCCAGGTGTTTGTCGAGAAAATCTTTCCACCCGCTCTTCAGCGCGGGCGAATTTCTCGAGTGGTACTTTCCGGTTCCAATTTAGCCGGCGCAACCTCACTCTGGACCTCCCTCGGACCGCAACTCAAACTGACACTAGCAACCGCAAGCACTGAGCATCAAGCGGTCTTTGACGTTTTTGTACCGCACGATGCCCCACTGGGACTCTATGGCTTGCGATTAGCAACCCAGAATGGCCTGAGCAACGTCCATTTGTTTGCGATCGATGACCTCCCCCAAGCTGAAGAAGTAGAATTCTCGCAACCACAGTTGCCCAATAATGAACCCGCAACTGCCCAGCACATCAACCTTCCTGTGGCGGTAAGCGCCGCCTGCGGCGCAACGGATGTGGATTGTTTTTCATTTCGTGTCGAGCGTGACCAACGTGTCTCGTTTGAGGTGGTAGGAAGCCGGCTCGGCAAGGCATTCGATCCCGTAATCTCTATCCTCGATGCCAATGGCCGCTTTGTCGTGGACCGTGACAACGACGTCGGGCTGTTTTTCGATTGTCGGTTCGAGCACACCTTCGCTGAAGCTGGTACTTATGTAGCCAAGGTGCACGACTCACGTTACCACGGTTCGAATCACTGGACATACTCGCTTCGAATTGGCCGCTTTCCTGTGGCACGTGTTGCGTTCCCTTCCACGGTACCCCCAAGCGGACAATCCCAGGTCAACTTCCCACAAGTGGAAGACGCTCCGCGCACCTTCTCATTTACGGCATTCAAAAAACAAACAGCTCCCTTTTTCTTCGGTTTGCGGAGGAATCAGGATGAAGGCTCTGCGTGGCTGCCACTTTCATTCTCAACGCTACCCAATGTGATCGAAGTCGAACCAAACGACGACCGCCCTCAAGCCACTACCGCAACAGCACCGTGCAACTTACACGGCATTATCAGTAAGGAAAATGACTGGGACTACTTTCGTCTGGCTTTGAAGAAGGGTCAAAAACTGAAGTTCTGTGCGCAAACACGAAACATTGGCTCCGCAGCGGACCTTGAATTGAGTCTATTTGGAGTCGATGGAAAATCGCTCAAGCAGGTCGACGACTCCGGATATGAAGACGCCACATTTACTTTTACCCCCCCCGCAGATGGGAATTACGTGCTACAGGTTGGCGATGTGCTGCGAGCCGGCGGCTCAGCATTTGTCTATCGCATTGAAGTCAGCGTTGTACAGCCACATGTCGAACTGGAAAGTGAAATTGGCCGGATTGCGGTACCGCAAGGAACATGGCAACCGCTACCGCTTAAACTCAAACGGACACAATACGACGGGCCATTAGAATTAAGCCTCGCTGGCGCTCCCAGCGGCATTCGCTTGAGGACCTCATCGATCCCCGCCAATGTCAACCTGCTCGATGGCATTCTCGATGTCGATGAGACGGTCCCCACTGGGGTCTATACACTTCAGGTTGTCGCTTCCGTAAAATCCGCAGAAAGAACCATTCAAACCCACGCCCGTACGCAACCCTTAATTGACCGACTTCCAACAGGCCGCGGGCCCCATGGAGAACCTTTCGAACTGCGTGAAGATCAACGACGTCTGCCGGCAACACTCACCGATCGGATCGCGATTGTCGTAACACCACCCGCGCCGTTTGATTTTGAACTTCCCGAAAGCGAAGTCCTTCTGCCGCGTTACGTGTTCACCCATTTTCCAATCAAAACGCGTCGGTCCGAATCATATTCTGAACCAATTGAATTGGTTGCGCGCGGGGGTCAGCTGGAATATGACAGGCTGCGGCAACCAAAAATCATTGCCACAATACCTGCTGCAACAACAGAGCAGGGCACCGTGATGGCTAAACTAAGCTCTGTTGTCGACACGGCAACCACCCGGCATCGCGTGACCATCACAGCGACCGCCAAAGACGGGACACGAACCATCAATCTCACGCGGGTATTCTATCTGGATACTCGTGTGGCATTTCAGCCGACAGTCGAACCGTCTCAACTAAAACTAAGTCCAGGACAAACTGCTAAAGTGCGCGTTCTTGCAAACCGCCTGAAACCTTTTGACGGTGCATTTACAATTCGGCCCTCCAAAGTCGAAGGCATTCAATTGCCAGAAGAAATTGTGCTGGCTCCTGGGCAAACAGAAGTCGAGGTACCGATTCAAACAGGCCCAGAGATCAAGCCTGGCAAATACAGTGTCGAATTGCCGGCAGAGACGCGGATCGCCAAATTTGCTGAGCAGGCTTCTGCGGGAAAGTTGGAAATTGAAATCACCTCAGCAGAGTAGCACGCGAGGTAAGCAGTGCTAGCTTTCGGGAAAGTCGTCAAACTCTCCCCGGAATACCAAGTTAACTTAACCGACACTTCCCCACTGACCGAAACAAGTTCACAGTATCGAGGAATCTTCGTAACGCTTTGTGGACGCTGGCAGTGGACGATTTGCTTGCTCGGTCGCTGATAGGTGCATTGCTATGCGGCATTGCTTTGACCAACGAGGCAGGATTTGCGGACGAAGAGGTAGTGACCACCACACCCCTGGTGGAAACGCCAACCGTATTTGCAGAAGACCCAGCTGTAAACACTCTAGACGCCATCGGGCCAGGCTTCGCTGACGTTTCGTTCACAGGCCCACCTATCGGATGCCTCCAACCATTCACGCGACCACCGTCCTGGGGGCAAGTCGACTTCCTCCTGATGTGGCGCCAGCCGCAAGCTCTCCCACCTCTGGTCACCACGAGCCCTCCTGGCACTCCCCTTTCCCAGGCGGGGCAGTTAAATGAACCCACCACGACCACACGACTCGGCGGTCGTTCACAAGTCAGTGGGCCAACTGCCGGAGGACGAATTGACTTCGGTTACTGGCTGAATACCTGCCCACAGGTGGGTATAGGTGGCACGTTCCTGGCATTGGGAAATTCCTCGCTAGGCTACGCTACCGACTCGACTACCACACCGATTTTGACGCGCCCATTCCTCAACGTGTCTGACGGACAAACCGCCGCAATGGACACCCTTATCGTTTCATTCCCTGATGAAGCAACGGGGGAAATCGAAGTCCAAGGCGCCTCCACATTAATTATCGCCGAAGCCTACCTGAGACGAGCAGGTCATCACAACGCAGGTACGCCGGGCGATCTGGTTGGCGGCTACCAGTTCTCACGCATTGATGGAAGCCTGGAAATCAGCAGCCATTCAACGGCGCTGAGTACCTCCCAGTTACGCGTGCCGGGGACAACCCTCTCAGTACTCGACTCGATCACAACCCAAAATGAGTTCCACGGCGGCCAACTCGGTGTATTAAGTGACTGGAACTATGGTTGTTTCACAATTTTCGGCAGCTTCAAACTCGGGCTTGGGAATATGCGGCAAAGAGCCGTACTCACTGGGCAAACCGTGATCAATGATTCGGCCAATTCCATAATAGACCCGCAGGGGCTACTCACCCGAAACACAAACATCGGGACCCACGAGCGCAACGTGATCACAGTAATCCCACAAATCAGCTTGCGCGGCACTTACTCGGTCAGCCATCACGTTGATGTAACGATCGGTTACTCGTTGGTCTTTTTTCCACACGTTCTGCAGCCCACAGAACAACTCGACCCCGATCTCGCTGTCAATCTCGCCGATCCCGCCTTGGGACAGCAAAGACCTCTATTCACATTTCAGTCACGCGACTATTGGGCTCAAGGATTGACATTCGGACTGCGCTGGAATTTTTGAGTTTTCCCCCTAAGCACCATCCGCGTACTAAACTGGGAAATGAGTTCGAGTGGTTCGCAACCATCAACATGGTACCACGGCGGTGCAGCAGGCAGGAACCACCTGCTGCACACCCTAAACCCATACTCTTGAATTCCGCTCATTGAAACAGGCGTATTCACCAGTCAAGAAAGCGCCCATGCGCAATCACTGCTATGTCAGACTAGCAGCTAAAGCCCAACTGGCTGCCCGTACGATCTTAGTCTGCCTGATTGCAATAAGTGGGTGCCAGAAACAACCAGCGGCAACTGATCTAGCCGACGGCGATACAAATCAAGCCACTGAAACTATTTCGCCGATCAACGACACCCAACAGAACCGGTTTGCAGACGAAAAACGTTACTATCGGTCTCAAGATAAATTTCTACCCGCGGACTTCCCAAAATTGGTTTCCGCCGAAGAGGCTGATTTCTTAGCCGATGACGACGAAGTTCTCGGTTTTGTGATAGACGGCCAGGCCCGTGCTTATGGGCTTCAAGCAACATGCTATCACCACGTAATCAATGACCTGATCGGAAAACAACCGATCGCGGTCACGTACTGAATCATCTGCTCATCCGGGATCGGTTTCGATCCCACTTATCAGGGAAAGCGGTTGATGTTTGGGTTCCATGGCATCTGGAACGGCACATCCGTTCTTTATGACCGTGGCACCAATTCACATTGGTTGCACCTCCTGGGAGAGTGCATTGAAGGGCCACTGAAAGGTGGTCGACTCAAACCAATTCCATGCCGTCATGTTCTCTGGCTCGAATGGAAACGAGACCATCCAGACACTGAAGTCATGGTTCCCGACCCTGCAACAAAAGCTGATTACTTTTCGAAGGAATCGTCGCATCGTGGAGGCACTCGCCTTCCACCCCATTTTAGAGTCACTGTCCAGGATACGGATCCCCGTCTTGGCGAATCGGACCTCTTGTTCGGCGTCGTCAGTAATTCAGATGCTCGAGCGTACCCTTTCAGCGAACTCGGGCAACTCGCTAGTGGCGTAATCAATGACACCGTCGGAAAAATTCCTGTCGTCATTCTGTTCGACGGTCGCAGCGGCAGTGCTGCCGGCCACCAGAGGCTGCTAGGCGGTGAGATTCTGGAATTTGAGCGAACGCGATCCGGACAGTTACGTGAGCGACAATCGGGTGCGATCTTTGATCGTGATGGAAGGTGCACCGCGGGCCGTTTCCAGGGACAACGTTTACCACCTCTCTATGGCCTCCAAGCCGAATGGTATGGCTGGATTGCGGCACACCCCAAAACGACGATCTTCCGCTCCAAGAATACAAAGTAAGTCCAGTGAAAACAGTTACGTTTGCGGACCGGGCGGGCACGTGCTGTAGTACTTCAACAGATCAAGTCGAGATCAACTCGTTAACCTATACTATTGCCGTACGGTAGAGAGGCTGTGTTGCCGAGATGCATCGTAGTACTTCTGCAAGTCGGTGCTCTATGAAAACACCCAAACAGGCTCCCAGGATCCTTGTCGCACTCGTCACGTTCACTGTGTCAGCGCCTGCCCAAGCCAGTGACAACGTAAATTTTGACCGCCAAATCCGTCCGATCCTGACAGAACATTGCTACGCTTGCCACGGACCTGACAATCGACAACGTCGTGGCGGACTCAGATTAGATCAACAGAAAGCAACTCAAACACGATTGCCCTCCGGACGTTTCGCAATTGTGCCAGGCAACCCTGCGGCAAGTCATGTCTGGCAGCGGATCACGACATCGAAAGCCTCCTTGCGGATGCCCCCTGTTAACTCAGGCAGGGCACTTAACGCCGTAGAACGTGAATTAATCCGCAATTGGATTCAACAAGGAGCACGCTGGCAAAGCCACTGGTCATACAGTTCGCCGGTCCGCCCCCAACTACCACTACCCAACGCAGACAAGTGGCCACGGCAGCCAATTGACACCTTTGTCTTTGCCAGCCTGGACAACCTGGGACTCACCCCCTCAACCCAGGAGACCAAGCACCGCCTTCTACGACGTGTCTATTTTGATGTTACTGGTCTTCCCCCCACTCCAGACGAACTCCAATCTGCCTTAAACAACTCTTCAGCTGATTCTTATGAACGCACCGTGGATCGTTTACTCAGTTTGCCCACATACGGTGAACACATGGCTCAAGAATGGCTCGATCTAGCGAGGTACGCAGACACGCATGGCTACCACATCGACAGTCACCGCGACATGTGGCGATGGAGAGACTGGGTCATTGATGCATTTAATTCCGGTATGACTTACGACCAGTTTACGATTGAACAAATTGCTGGCGATTTACTGCCAAACGCCAATCTAACGCAACGTATTGCAACAGGATTCAATCGCAACAACATGGTCAATTTCGAAGGCGGCGCACTCGCTGAAGAATATCTCGTCGAATACGCCGTTGACCGAGTGAACACAACTGCAACGGTCTGGCTGGCCCAGACGATGCGTTGCGCACGCTGCCACGACCACAAACATGACCCATGGACGCAACGTGATTTCTTTCAGCTACTGGCCTATTTCAACCGTGTTCCAGAATTAGGGCTCGATGGCAAGAGCGGTAATGCAGTCCCTTATATCAAAGCACCAACAGCAATTCAGAGTCTTCGTATTGCGAGCCTGAATTCACAAATCAAAAACCTGCAAAACCGCATGAAACGCCGTGCAACCGCAGTTGCAGACACGCAACGGCGGTGGGAACAGGAACTCGCCACGGGCAAACAGAAGATCACGCAACCTGCCAATGATATTGCGTTGCACCTGCCACTCGAACCCGTGGGTTCACAGGTCGTTCTGGAAGCTGTTAGCGGCGACAAAATTCAAACAAACACTCGCTTAACCTGGTTTCCCGGCAGCTTCAGTGAATCGCTCCTGTTCAACGGAAGACTGTTCCTTGACCTGGGAACAAAAGCCGCTTTTGAAAGAACAGATTCGTTCTCACTGTCCGTGTGGGCGTACCCGACAACCGCGGACACAATGACACTGGCCTATCGCGGCAAACAGGAAACAACGCGTGGCAGTAGCTACGAACTCCAAATGGAATCTGGAAACGTCGCTTTCCGAATGGTCAGCCGGTGGCCACAGAACAGCCTGCAATTAATTGCCAAAACACCTGTTGGTCTCCGGCAATGGTCTCACATTGTGGCCACATACGACGGAACTTCGCGGGCAAGCGGCGTTACCGTTTACATCGACGGCGAACGCGCCGAGTTGGAAGTAATCAGCGACGCGCTAACTCACGACATCGGCCGTTCAGGAACACTACGGATTGGACACCGGGCTACACTTGAGCCCTTCCGTGGCATGCTGGATGACTTACGGATTTACCCACGCATTCTCACAAAAACAGAAATTGTCGCTTTGGCCAACAGCAACCAGCTTCAACAGATTGTCGCCATATCCCCCGCAGACCGGACACCGCAGCAGCAGCAACTCCTTCAGGAATACTTTCTCCGAAACCAGGACAAGCCGTACCAGCATATGGTGTCCGAACTGGAACAGAAACAGCGGACGTTACAACGGACCAGGCTGGAAATTCCCACGACGATGGTGATGAAAGAAACCGGAAAACCACGAGACACTTTCATCCTCGCTCGTGGTGACTATCGAGAAAAGCTCGATCGTGTCCAGGCCCAGACTCCCGCAGGTCTGGAACCCAAAGGCCTCGGCCTCCCGAATAATCGCCTAGGCCTTGCGCAGTGGCTTGTCCACCCTCAACATCCCTTGACCTCACGTGTTTGTGTGAACCGTTACTGGCAACACTACTTTGGACGCGGAATCGTGCTGACGTCAGAAGACTTTGGGACACGTGGTGAACGGCCAAGCCACCCCCTCCTGCTCGACTGGATCGCAACCGAATTCGTGCACCAGGGGTGGGAACCCAAGAAACTACAACATTCAATCGTCACTTCAGCAACTTATCGTCAAACCGCCCGCGCCAGCACTAACCAGTACATTCGAGATCCATTGAATCGCTGGCTCTCACGTGGCCCCAGAAAACGTCGCTCTGCAGAGTCGATTCGAGATACCGCTTTAGCAGTCAGCGGGCTGCTTGTCGGAGAAATTGGCGGTCCTAGTGTTTACCCGTATCAACCACCTGGGCTGTGGAAAGAAGTTTCTTTCAATCCTCGTGACTTTACTGCGCAAGAGTACAAACAAAGCCGGGGATCCAATTTATACCGGCGCAGCATTTACACTTTCTGGAAGAGAGCGGTTCCCCCTCCAGCCCTGGAAGCATTTGGCGCACCCAATCGTGAAACCTGTACGGCACGACGGATACATGACGACACAGCACTCCAGGCGCTCGTCATGATGAATGACCCGGCGTTTGTGGAAGCTGCGCGTGAATTAGCGACCAAAGTGCTGGACCGACGTGCCAGAAACAACAAGCAACGAATCGTGCTGGCGTACCAGATGGTGTTGAATCGCGAACCAACTAAACCCGAAACTACTACGCTGCTCAAGCTGCTGACCGAACAACTTCGTGTCTATCAGGCCAATCACAAGGCCGCCCAAAGCCTGGTGCAAATCGGTGACTCCGTGCCTGCGGAGCGACATCCCACCGCCCATCTCGCCGCCTGGACCACGCTCTGCAACGTGCTGCTCGGCCTCGACGAGGCCATCAGCAACTAAGTTCACAACCGGAACCATATTCACGATCTGCTGGGGCCTCCGTGCCTGCCACAATGAGGTGGTGCTTTGTCCGCCTCGGCTCCACGAACGCACACGAAGACAGGCCGCTCCACGCCGGCACCGTTTTCGCTAGAATGTTGCTAGATATTGTGTGGATGCCCTCTTTCCGCGAATGGTTCTATCGCTATGCACATGCTCGATCTCCTGGTGCTCCTGTGCTATTTCCTGCTCATGGTCGCCATTGGCGTTTACTGCTCATTACGCATCAAAGCACAGGAAGACTATTTCCTCGGCGGCCGTTCCTTCGGCAAACTCCTGCAGACGTTTGCTGCATTTGGAGCGGGGACGGGATCTAGCGACCCTGTGAATACCGGCCGCACAACCTTCACCGGCGGCATGAGCGGCATGTGGAGCGTCATGTTCTGGTTGTTTGTTACGCCGTTCTACTGGATTACTGGTGTCTGGTACCGCCGCATGCGGCTTCTCACGCTGGGTGACTGGTATGTAGAACGTTACGAGTCTCGAGGGCTAGGCGCCGCCTACAGTATCTTCGGCGTCTTTTTCTTCATGATCTACGGGTCGATGTTTTTCTCCGCCATCGCCAAGACCGCTGAGCCGATGATGCTTGGTTCGGCCGTCGCGGTATCGGCCGAAGCATCCGGCACGACCGCCAACAGCGGCACTCTGGATCAAGACAAGAGTAATAGAGTGTCGGTATTGGGTACAAAAGTAAAACTGCAAACCGTACTGATTCCAGTGATTGCTGTGGTTGTGGTGGCATACGGCATCGCGGGTGGACTGGCAGCGGCCTACTTTACTGACCTGATTCAAGGCATCTGCATCATCGGGCTTTCGGTTATGTTGATCCCGATCGGCCTGAATGCTTTGTCCGACAACCCGGAATTGAACCCCGGCGGCAAGAACGGTTTTCAGGTAATGCATGAACAGCTGCCAGAATCGTTCTTTGACGTCATTGGCAATAGCGGCTCCGAAATTTCTCTGCTGTATCTCACTGCAATGGTCCTGGCAAACTTGACGGGAATCGTCGTCCAGCCCCATTTCATCGCGACAGGAGGCGGTTCAGCCAAGACCGAATACAACGCACGTGTCGGGCTCGTGGTTGGCAACTTCCTTAAGAGGTTCTGTACGTTGGGATGGGTGCTTACAGCATTGATTGCTGCCACCCTCTACGCTGACGTACCCGCGCTCGTCGAGAATCCAGACTTGACATGGGGCTACGCTTCGATGCAACTGCTGGGGCCTGGATTCCGTGGGCTCATGCTAGCCTGCTTGTTGGCCGCATTGATGAGCAGCGTGGACGCCCAAATGGTCGTCGGTGCCGGCTTGATCGTCCGAAATCTCTACGTGCCGTTTCTGCGCCCAGACGCCAGCGAACGCGAGTGCCTGTGGGCAGGACGACTAACAGGCATGATCGTGGTCGCTGGGGCATGTTTCTTCGCGCTAACGTTCTACGACATGCTCAAGCAATTGGAACTCACATTCTGGTTTCCATTGGTTTTTGCTTCTCCTTTCTGGATCGGCATGTACTGGCGAAGAGCAACCGGGCGCGCCGCCTGGATTACGGTTGTCTACTGTCTGTTTTTCTTCTTTGTGATCCCCTTTTTCGGACCAAAAGTCTTCACAAGCCTGCGGACAAACGCGGCCCTGATGACCAGAACCCCGCACACAGTCACCACCAGCCCAACCGTTGTCTCCAGGTCCATGTTACGACAGAAGCTGTCAGAAGCAGAGCTCGTGTGGGCCGCAGCTGGCCAAGACCTGACTGGCCCAGAACTTGCTCAACACAATGCAACCAAACCTCGCTCGCTCTCTCCAGAAAAAATCGAAATCCCAGGCCCAGAAGGGATGCAGGTCATTGAGGCCGGCGTAACCCGTCTGCCCCAAATCAAAACGAGCAAAAGCACCAGTATCTTCTGGAGTAGCATCGAACCGGTTGACGAGACCATCGCTCTGGAAGTCGTCGCGACGGACGTGAATGAACGCACCGGTGCGATCCAAGAGACACTGGATTATCCGGCAGGGACACTACTGCAGGGCACAGGCAGTCTGAAACTCAACTTGCTGTTCTACAAGCCGCTAGGTGTCGATTTAGGGTCGCAGTCCATCTCATCACTGAAATCACTGGACCTGTTTCCGAAGATCGCGATGCCATTCTTGGTGATGATTATCGCTAGTCTGTTAACCCGCAAAAACTCCGAGGAAGCCCTCGAGCGTTACTACGCCAAGATGAAAACTCCGGTCGACCCAAACCCTGAAGCCGATCAGCAAAAACTTGCTGCGGCCTACGCCGATCCGTCGACGTGTGAACGGGTAAAACTATTTCCAAACAGCGATCTGGAGTTTCAGAAACCGACTACCGAAGATATCGTTGGATTTACCCTCTCGTTCCTGATTTGTTTTGCCATCATTGGAATGGCATTCTGGATCACAACACTTGGAGTCTGAAAACCGGCAATCCTGTGCAGAAGATCAGATCAACGTCTACAACCAGGCTGTTGGCATCAACGATCCGAACTGAATACCGCTTACCACATCAAACCAACGACAAAAAGCGAACATGACAAACACAGAACAACGGCGACAAAAACTTCGCCGACTAGTGAAAAAAGCAAATGTCGATGGAATACTCGTCACCAATTTCACAAATGTGACCTATCTCACGGGATTCTCGGGAGACGACAGTTTTTTACTGGTAACACGAGACAAGGACATCCTGCTTAGTGACCCTCGTTACACGGAACAAATTCAGGAAGAGTGTCCAGGCCTGGAACTCGCAATCCGAGGACCAGGCGTCAAGATGGCGACATTCCTGGCGAAGGTGATCGGGGAATCTAAAACAACACAACTCGCGGTCGAGTCGCTTTCGATGACCGTTTCGATGTGGAATTTCTTGAAAGAGACACTCCCAACTGTAGAGCTTGCACCAACCGAAGGGCTCGTTGAACAACTGCGCGAAATTAAAGACAAGAGCGAAATCGTAGCGATTCGCGAAGCCGTAGATACTGCGCAACGGGCATTCTCCGTGATCCGCGCTTCGCTACGCGATGGTCAACCAGAAAAAGAGGTCGCCCACGCCATCGAGCAGCAGATCCGGTGGTTTGGAGGTTCGGGTTGCAGCTTCCCCCCCATCGTAGCCGTCGGACCACGTGCCGCCTTACCCCACGCGGTCCCTGGGGAGCAGGAAATTGGCGAAAGCGACTTTGTTTTGATCGACTGGGGAGCCCATCAGAACCTCTACATGAGCGACTTGACGCGTATCCTGGTCACCGGTAGAATCTCGCCGAAACTTGAACGTATATATGGAGTTGTGTTAAACGCCCAGCAAGCAGCAATCGAAGCGGTGCGACCGGGTGCGGTCATGCACGATGTCGATGCAGCTGCCCGAAACGTGATTGCAGAGGCCGGATACGGTAAGCGGTTTGGCCATAGCCTTGGGCACGGCATTGGCCTGGAAATTCATGAAGGACCGAGGTTAGCTCAGAACGAGTACCGCCCCCTTAAAGCGGGAATGGTAATCACAATAGAACCCGGCATTTACCTCCCTGGTTGGGGCGGCGTTCGCATCGAAGATGACCTGCTGGTAACACGCGACGGGTGCGAAGTGTTGACAACTGTTCCCAAGGAATTGGTTGATTGCGTAATAGGCTAAGTGATGCGGTCGAGCACCTGATTTGCGGTAATTTCCATCACCGGATGGTTGCTACCGGCCAACGTTCAAAGTGGCTCGTTACTTTCTCACCAAACAATCTTGAAAATCGCTGTTAGAGGCCAGTCGGGTAGCGCCATTCGCTGCCGAGGTTCACCGATCAAGTAATTCAATATTTTCTTCAGTCGTTCGTGTTGGCTTTACGGAGATCCCAATGCCAGATGCCGAAGTAGATGGCGGTGTTTTTGATTTGGATCGAATTCGGCTTCTCGTCGAGTTGATGAAGGAGCATGGACTAACCGAGATTGATCTACGAGAAGCAGAACAACAAATAAGACTCTGCCTCGGTTCAACACATGCGAGCGTCGCACCGGTGCCTGCGTTGGCACCAGCACCCATGCAGCCTTCTGCTGCAGAGGACCCCAGTGACAATACACCCGAGCACATCGTCCTCATCAAGAGTCCGATGGTTGGAACATACTACTCAAAACCTAATCCAAACTCCGACCCCTACACCCGCGTTGGCGACCACGTCGACCCCACAACAACGGTTTGTATCATCGAAGCCATGAAGGTATTCAATGAAATTCCGGCAGAAGTAACCGGTAAGATCGTAGCGGTACTTGTAGAAGATGAGGAACCCGTCGATGTCGGAAAACCCTTGTTCAAAGTCGATACCAGCCAATAGGAACGGCAAGCAGCGGTGAGCTTGTGGGGTGGCGTCCCGTTCGCGTAGTCGTTCATTCACTTGCTGTCGCCAATAATTTCGCATGTATAAACGCATCCTGATCGCGAATCGCGGTGAAATCGCCTTAAGAATTATCCGCGCTTGTCGAGAGATGGGCATCGAAACCGTCGCGTTATTTAGTGAAGCGGACCGCGGCAGCAGCTACCTTGAACTAGCTGACGAAGCTTATTGTGTCGGTCCTCCGAAATCAGCGCAAAGCTACCTTAAAACCGACCAAATCATCAGTGCGGCCGAAGTCGGCAACGTGGAAGCGATCCATCCCGGCTATGGATTCCTGGCAGAGAATTCGCACTTCAATGAAATCTGTCGCAGCTGCAATATCGATTTCATTGGCCCCACACCTGAGGCAATGGAAAAACTCGGGGACAAGAATCACGCGAGAAGTATCGCGAGAGAAGCTAAAGTTCCAGTTGTCCCTGGTAGTGCTGGACTGCTGGAAAATGAAGATGAGGCTTTGGCGATCGCGCACGAGATCGGATTTCCCGTTTTGATCAAAGCGACTGCTGGTGGCGGTGGCAAAGGCATGCGAGTCGCATCCAACGACCTGGCTTTCAAAACCGCATTTGGCCAGGCGAAAGTGGAAGCCGAAGCCGCGTTTGGCAACCCCGGGATGTATCTGGAGAAGTTCATCGAGCGCCCCCGGCATGTCGAAGTCCAAGTATTGGCGGACCAGCACGGAAACATCGTTCATTTGTGGGAACGTGACTGTTCTACACAACGTCGTCATCAGAAATTGATTGAAGAGAGCCCAGCTCCCAATCTCCCAGAAAAAACCCGCTTGGCGATGTGTGACGCTGCGGTACGACTTTGTCGTAAAGCTGAATACACCAATGCGGGGACTGTTGAATTCATCGTCGACCAAGAGAACAATTTCTACTTCATCGAAGTCAACGCTCGCATCCAAGTAGAACACCCCGTTAGCGAAATGGTAACGGGTATCGATTTAATTAGAGCACAAATCGAGATCGCGGCAGGTGAACCGCTTGCTGTCAAACAAAAGAACATCCGTGTCCAGGGTGTGGCGATGGAATGCCGCATTAATGCGGAAGATCCCGAACGGAATTTCCAACCCTGTCCCGGCCGGATAGACAAGATCTTTGTACCCGGTGGCCTGGGCGTCCGCTTCGATTCGCATGCCCATCAAGGCTACACGGTACCGCCCCATTACGACTCAATGATCGGCAAGCTCATTGTTCACCAACCGACGCGATCTGCAGCCATCGCTTGCATGCTGCGTGCCCTCAATGAATTGAGAATTGAGGGAATTCGCACTACGGTGCCGTTTCACCGAAAAGTACTACAACACGCTGAATTTGCGGAAGGGTTGGTAGATACCACGTTTGTTGAACGGACCTGGTTAACTTGAATTGTCGCACACCACGATGGGACGCCTCCGTGTCGCGCTCGTAATTACCGAACTTGGGGTCGGTGGCGCCGAACGTTCACTTACGAACCTGGCAATCGGCTTGAACCGCGAGCGTTTCCAGCCAACCGTCGTTTCCTTAGCTCCGCCTCCAAGCGCCAATCGCGACCTCTTGGTGGAACAACTCGTCGCGGCTGGCGTGCCAATCGAATTTCTGGGGCTTCGCCAACCCTGGCAATACCTCACAGGAGTCCGCGCTTTACGCCATCGGTTGACTCAGATTGTTCCGAACGTCATTCAGAGCTTTCTTTTTCATGCGAATGTTCTGAGCTCCCAAGCGGCAAGGCGAATCAACACGCATCATGTGACAGGCATTCGCGTCGCAGATCCCAGTCGGTGGCGGGCATGGCTCGAACGTGTCACCACCCGACGCGTTGACAAAATAGCCTGTGTAAGCGAATCCGTCGCCAAACATTGCCAACATTTCTCCGGCTTCGCGAAGGAGAAACTATGCGTCATCCAAAATGGGATCGATCTAGCGACTCTGCAAAACGTTGAGGCAATCAATCTAGAAACGCTGGGACTACATCCAGATCGTAAAGCCATCGTCTTCGCAGGGCGATTACATCCTCAAAAATCCGTACCTTGGCTACTGCAAGCAGCATCACGATTTCTCTATGGATTACCTGACTACGACCTCATTATCGCCGGAGACGGTCCTCAGCGTAGCGAGCTGGAAAGCCAGGTACGCGAGTTAGACATTGCAAGCCGAGTTCACTTTCTCGGATTTCGCCCGGATCTGCACGACGTGATGGCCGCCTCACAGATGGTAGTACTTGCTTCGAAATGGGAAGGCATGCCCAACGTGCTTATGGAAGCAATGGCACTCTCAAAACCAGTAATTTCGCTCAGTGCTGAGGGGGTTCGTGAATTGCTACATGACACCAATCCTATCCAATTGGTACCGCGACACGATTTGGAAGCATTTGCAAACTCCATACTACACATCGCACAAGATCCCCTGTTAGCCACATCGATTGGCCAACAGAATCGCCAACGAATCCAACAGCACTTCTCATTACGCACCATGGTCAACGCGTATGAACAGCTCTACCTGTCTCTCGCAATGAACACTGCCAGTCGTTAACCTGTTGATTGAACATGAAAACAACGGAAACCACGCAACAATCCTTCGTCTTGCTGGATCCGCCCCCCCTCACTCATTCATTGTCATAGACAAGCTGTGTGTCACCGATCACCAGCTTGACGAGTTTCCCCAAGAGGGGAGTTTTCACTACCGTGTCTCAACTCGTGGATTTTCCCTCAAATCATCTACCGGTAATGGTTGACGAGGTAACTCGTTATCTCAACATTCAACCTGGCCACACAATTGTCGACGGAACATTAGGGGGAGGGGGGCATTGCCGAGCGCTGGCCAATCGGGTGGGAAACCAGGGCAGAGTAGTTGGCTTGGACCGCGATCCTCTGGCAATCACACGAGCTGAACAACAGCTTGCCGGACTTCCCGTTTTGGTCGCACAAGCCAGTTACTGTGAGTTGTCCGAGATTCTGAATGAAATTGACTGTCAAGGTGTCAACGGCGTCCTTTTGGACTTAGGTTTTTCCAGTGATCAACTTGAGGATCCTGATCGCGGATTCAGTTTCTTGTCAGATGGCCCACTCGATCTTCGATTCGACCCTGCTTCTGGCAAACCAGCCTGGTACTTCCTCAACCAACTCAGTGAACATCAAATCGCGGACTTGATATACGAGTTCGGGGAAGAACGTTTCAGCCGCAGAATCGCTCGACGTATTGTCACACGACGCAAATCCCAGCCGATCCGCACAGCGCGTGAATTGGCAGAACTGGTAAGAGCGTGCGTACCACGATCAAAGAAAAACACGATCGATCCCGCGACGCGAACCTTTCAAGCGTTGCGAATTTATGTAAACGATGAACTGGATCGATTGGAGAAAGCTCTGCAGGTTCTACCTCAGTGCCTGCTACCCGGTGGCACACTGGCAATTATCAGCTTTCACTCACTAGAGGACCGAAAAGTCAAACAGGCATTTCGCAAACATCCACAACTAGAAATTATCACCAAGAAACCGATCGTTCCCACCACCGCAGAACAAGAATCCAACCCGCGCAGTCGAAGCGCCAAGTTACGTGTCGCACGCCGGACCACTGATGATGACAACGTGGGCTAATGCAGAGCTTCCTGTCGGCCGTTCCGCCCCCTCACTCGACAGCTATCGTGTGCGCCGAGAGGAGCGAACTCGCGCGAGTTTTCGACGCTTATCTTTCTTGAGGAAGCTACGCTCCACAATTTCCGGATCGTACTGGGTCCAGGTTTCTCGCAGGTTGGCAGCATGCATCTTTCGAAGCACATTGCCTTCCAGAGGATCGTGCCAAACAGCCACATAACCTCCCAGACGCCAATCTCGCCGTGGAATCTGGGATACGCGCTTGATCATCCGCCAATCGCGTATTTGATACCGACCAGCTTCGGAAGACCAATCGTAGAAAATCACCTGGTCAAGAACGTGACGACCTTTTTCGTTGTAGTAGTGGTTGAGCTCCACTAAATCAACGTGGTCAGTCGGAAGATCTTCGATGGGATTCAAACTCACCATCGAAAGACACAAGGTCAACGGAATGGAGATTCCCACCTCGGTTTCCTCCTTGATCCCAGGTGCGGAATGAGACTCGGCAGCTCCCGCGCACTCTATTATCGTCCGCAAACGGCCCATTTCTTTGACGAACCACGAACAGCAGCCCGTTTTTTGTTGGCCCTCGAGGCAAATCGAGATTTTCCCTGGGTTTTCTTGCTGCCAAACCGGTAATTGACCTTACTTTTTTTGTGCCTTACGTTCCCGGTACTCCTGTAACACTTCGCGAGCATTAGATTGAAAATAGTCACGACATCCACCGCAACACACGTAGTAGGTCTTACCTCCAAACGTCACTGGAATCGTACCTTTGCCGCCACTCACGACACATTCGATAAAACCAGCTTGCTTGCCAAAATCACTTCCCCGCCTTGTATAACCAACTTCAGACAGACGCAAAAAACGTCCGGAAGCAGTCTGCCTTTCATACAGCGTTATCAACCGATTACCTTTCGCGACAAGTCGCAAGGTCACACGAGCCGGCATATTCCTGGCAGGTTTCTCCGCAGTCAGGACCAGCCTGGAATGCTTGTCGAATTTCCCCATGTATTGCGTAGTCATTCCACTTTCACTCGCAGTAGCATTGAGTAAAAACCATTCCGGCTTCCGTCCTGGGCGCAACTCTCCTCGCTGAAAGACATGCGACTGTTTTGAAATAAAATTCAAACTCGCGTGTTGTGGAGTAATCTTCCAGATCCACGTCGATCTTTCGATCCACGCTCCCTTTGTAGAACCTCTCCGAACTTGTCCAACGCCGCGCCATTCGCCGACAAAGTCTCGCAATCGAATTAACCGGCGTTGCTCAACCTTTCGCGTTGAACCAATCTCTTGCACCTCGTCCGCTTCGATTCCTGCCGCCAGCGAAATAAGAAAGCAAATCGCCTTTACTACGTTTTTCCAAGTCTCGTTCGAAGCTGCAAACATAACTATTTTGCGCAGACACCGCCGTGCTGACAGAATGTATTAACGACGACCTACTGCAGCCTCCTGCATAAAGACTGCCAGGCTAGCCGTAAGGCCATGCAGGAAATTCTGACTTCCCACAGGACCTATTTCACCAGCCGAAAAAAAACCCGCTAGAGGAATGTCTCCAAAATACTCTGCGATGAGACTAGCGTCATGGTCATTTACATCGAAGAGTCGCGTTCCCCGGCCGCTACAAGAAAAAAGCAATCCGGCCAGAGGCTCCTGCTCTAACTGTGCAACCTCACTTAGAAGTTGCCGCATTTCCCCATCTGCAGTGACCTGGTCACGAATGTGAAATTGGACTGTCTGGCCACGGCGGAAGCAATCTCCAACCGTCATCGCACCCGTCTTTGAATCAACTCCAGTTACGTTTCGCACAAGGAAATCACCTTGCTCACGATGGCTCTGGTATTCGCTGACAACTCGACCGATGTGAAGTCCACGGTGCACAAGCTCTTTGTCCGAGTTCGGCAGCGTCTCAAAAATTTTCCGGAATTGTTCCATAGCCACCTGGCCACCCAATTCCTGAATGATGTTACCTTCCGATTGCGTCACGACAAAAGGCTCACCAATCGGACGACACCCCTGAGAGACGACCGGATGCACTCGCGGGTTCCCAGAAAGCCAGACACAAACTGCGCCGTGCGAAATAGCCCGAGTCCCCCACAGAAGTGTTTTCTCTCCCGGCTGGTGATCTGCGCTGGCCATTCCACCAACCACACAACAACCCGGAAAGCGAGTATCTACATGCTGTAGCAGCGATTCTGCGGGAAAACTATAAGGCTCGCCGAGTACGATCAAAGCAGAACCATCAGGCCAACTCTCAACCAGTTTATCAGGCCATCCTAAGATTTCATTACCGTCTGCAGTGGCTTCAAAAGTCAGGTGCATTGGCAAGACCTGGGTTGTCGGCAGCTTTGCTAACCAAACGGAAAGAGCTGGTGAGGCCTGGATTTCAGCACCAGTTCCGATGACAGATGTTGCGACACAACCCACCAGACACGCGGTATTCAGCAAACGCGTTAGTGTCTTCGCGATGTAGTCTGCACGATGTATTCGATCAGTTGAAACAAACACAAATGCCAAATCCGGATTCGTGGCCAGTTGGGCCATCGCCCGACTAGACACCGTGTGCAATGCTGCATCAAGATCCTGTTCGGTCGACAAGGCTGACGCAAATGAAGGACTGGAAGTCTGTGCGTTGGGTGGCATGGCGACAACCGTTTCTATACTTTGCGCAAGCGCATGTTACGCAGTCGCGACCAGCGATCGAACAAACCGATTCCCAGCAACGCCGGAAAAAATACTGCCCCTGCATCCATAAAACGCCCCAGGGGCGGTGTCGTGATAATAATCAGCAATAATTTCATGCCAGCGAACACTAGTGCCACTAACAAAATCGCATTAAATGGAAAACGCAGGGCACTGGGCTCAGCACGATCTTCCAGTCGAGTTTCCGGTGGCCCGCCTACGGTTCGAACAACCACGCACCCATGCAGTGCCAATAGTCCGACCAACCCACCAAGATAAATGGGGTTCTGGGCAAGATCCAACAGGGCCACACAAATTCCACGCCACGCTGCCTTACCCAACCAGGCTAGGTAGTAACCTGGTCTGGCAACAATGATCGCCACCGCCAGTCGGCGTAGTTCCGCATTAATACGAGGCTGGTCATTGCCATAAAGGCGTTGGGCAGAAGGGACAAACACTACCCAGGTGTTGAAATCGAAACGGTTTTCGATCTCCATGTATTGGAGAGTTGGCTCGTCCGAATATTCAGGATGACGGGCCACTGCCTTCTTGCGTGTTTCAATCGCAGTTTCTGCCAGCCGTTGAAGGTCTGGTGGCAACTCAGAGACCATGTCCTGATTCAAGAACACGCCGACAGTCCCCACGAAGTTGTTTCCACCAAAACTCACCAAAGCGAAGTGCCCAACCAACCACCAACGCACGGCACAATAGGCAAGCAATGGGACCAATCCGCAAGCGGCCAACTTGGAACCCAACCAGTGGATTTCAATGCCACCGTGTGGCAATTCTCTCGCACGCATCCAATACAGACCGGACCCCAGAATTGGGAGCAAGAATACAAGAAACAAATAAGCCGGCCTGACCTGATATGTAGCAAAACAGGCCGCGGAAAGCACAAGCCACAGCCAGCTACTGCACCGGCCTGAAACAAGCCACAGCAGGACCCCCACAGTAGCCACTGAGATAGATGATGCCAGTGAATCCGCAATCAAGTTGTTGACATAACCAAACAAGATGTTTGAGTACAAGAGCGGAGAAGCTGCGGCAAACGCAAGCCAACGCGAATCCAGCAGTCGACAAACTCCCAAATAGAATACCCAGATTGCACCAAAATGTATCGCGAGCTGACAGCCCGGCACTGCTGCTGAGTGATCCGCTAGACTCCCTGCCAAACGAAGAAAGATCGGGTATCCAAAGGTACGGGAATGCTCAAGGGCCGCATGCAGCGAATCCAGCGGAAATCTCTGGTAGCTTGACGTGTCTGGCGTACCATGTGGATGCAACTGACTTGCCGCCGTCAGGAATATTGCCAGCGCAATACCTTGAGCAACAAGCCAGAAAGACGGGTGACGAACCCACCGAAGGAACGATTTGGCAACCATAAAGATCTATCAATCGAGATTTTCGACCGATCGCTCCACAGATACAACTTTCGTCATCCACTCTGCTCTGTTCGACTACGATTGTCCACCGGACGCTGAGAAGGTGCGGGATCCACTGTCGCATCTGTGCCAGGAACAATTACGGGCCCAGGCGAAGTCTTTTCGATAATTTCTCGAAGCTCCTTGGCACCAATTGACTCCACTTCTATCAGTCGTGTTGTTACTGCAATAAGAGCGTCGTACCGGACGTCAAGGATATGACGAACCTGTTCGATTGCCTCGTCGATGATGCGTTTTACCTCGGTGTCGATTTCACGGGAAGTTTGTTCACTGTAACGCCGTGAAGACTCTTCATCCTGCCCCGCAGGAAGAAACGCCGAGCTACTCGCAGCCCGGTAATTGACACGACCCAAGTCACTCATGCCGTATTCCATCACCATGCGACGTGCTATGTCGGTCGCTCTTTCAAGGTCGTTTTGCGCACCAGAAGAGATATCCCGATAGATAATCTCTTCGGTAATCGTACCGGCTAGCAGAATCTGAATTTGGCTCTCCAATTCCAGCTTCGTCACCAGGAAACGCTCGTCTTCTGGACGCTGCAATGTATAACCTAATGCCGCCAATCCACGCGGGATAATTGATACTTTGTGTACAGGATCTGTGTTCGGCAAGCTAAACGCGACAAGGGCATGCCCACTTTCATGATACGCAACCCGTTCTTTTTCTTCGCGCCTCATCACGCGCTGTTTCTTCTCCAAACCTGCCGTTACACGCTCAACCCCCTCGTTGAATTCATGGATTCCGACAAAGTCCTTTTCATTGCGAGCCGCCAGCAAAGCAGCCTCATTAACCAAATTCGCCAGATCGGCTCCAACAAACCCTGGAGTGATTCCGGCCACCTCCTTCAAATCAATTGAGTTGTCCAGCTTCACATTCTTGACGTGAACCTTGAGTATGTCCTCGCGCCCCTGGATATCAGGACGGTCAACAAGTACATGACGATCAAATCTGCCAGGTCGCAAGAGAGCCTGATCCAAAGTCTCTGGACGGTTGGTCGCGGCCATAACAATGACTGCTGCATTCGAATCAAAACCATCCATCTCGACTAACAAAGCATTCAATGTTTGCTCTCGCTCATCGTGGCCGCCAATCATGCCAGCACCACGACTTTTTCCCAACGCATCCAATTCATCGATGAAAATAATACACGGGGCTTTCGATTCAGCCTGCTGGAACATATCACGCACACGTGCTGCTCCCACCCCTACAAACATCTCCACAAAGTCACTTCCAGAAAGACTGTAAAATGGTACTCCCGCTTCTCCAGCGATTGCTTTAGCTAGTAGCGTTTTACCGGTCCCTGGAGGCCCAACTAATAGAACGCCCTTGGGAATCCTGCCGCCGAGGCGTTGGTACTTTTCAGGGGACTGCAAAAAGTCGACTAATTCTCGAACTTCTTCAACCGCTTCATTGATGCCAGCTACATCGTCGAAAGTTACACCCAGATCCTCCATCGCGTAGAGCTTTCCACGACTCCGCCCAAATTGCATGGGCGAACCAGCTCCACCAATACGGCGCAACATCAAGACGAGAAAGACCAACAAGATTAGCGAAAAAAACAACACTGGTGCCCAGGCTCTCCAGGGGCTCGTCGGCACATTACGGTAATCAATATTATTATTGCTGAGTAACAACTGAAGCCCCTCTTTCCAGGCTTCGGACTCTCCCAACTGCGTACGAAAATTCTCGGTCCGCAGCGCAGAGGTCTTGGGGCGAAGAGTTCGCACCTGTAGTGATCCACGCACCTCTGTTGGAGACACCTCGAGATTTGACAGTCGGCTATATTCGACGGTGAAAGTCTGGCCGTTCCGTTGCTCAGAAATCTCAAGCTTACCAGGGTATTGCTCGCCGGTTTCCGGATTCAAAGCAAGTTCACCCGTGTTTTCAGAGTGTAGGGACTTGAACTTGCTTGCCCGCAACAACTGTTGAAGTACGGGGAACGCGATTTCATGACGATGCTGATTGACCAACAAAACCGCAACAAGTACTACACCGACACCCGCAATTCCGGCGTACAAAAGGAAATTCGGTCCTCCTGACCCTTTCGGGTCATTGGATTTACGCATGGGGCCGTCATCTTGCTTCATTACAATGCACCCGGAAGACAAACAGGCGGGGATTCAATTCGGACATGCACCGTTGCGGTGGAACATCGTCGAAAATGAGATTTTCTGAAAACCCGAATAATCGCTGAATCGAGCAGACTGCGACAAGCAGGTGGGTTCAAAACGCCCCATTACGAGTAAGTTTATTATACAACCCATCCATCCTGGAACAGGCTCGCCGGGGATCAGCCTTGTCGACATAAAAAACCGCACCTAGAATGCCGGAAGAACCGTCAAGATCCTGACATGACTTCCTTCTCACTTCCAGATTTCTACGCGTTCCACAGCTCGTGGGGGGCATCTCTGTGACGAGCGTGCTGGGATCAGGCCCGTTCTTGTGTACTGGCCAATTTCTTATCACCGACGCAGGTGCGTCCAGGACATGACCTTCGCTAGCCGTAACCTCGCCATCCTCGGTGCTTCTGGGAGCATCGGCCGCAGCACGCTCGATGTCGTCGCAGCGAGCCAAGGCCGCTTCCAGATTTACGGCCTTAGTGCGCATCGCCACCTGGCAGAGATGGTTGAACAAACGCAAGCCTTTAATCCGCAGATTATTGTAGCCACAGACCCAGACACAGTCGCTTCTTTTGATTCATCAACACTTCCCCAGCAGACCAAACTACTTCACGGCCATGAGGGCATTCAAGAACTGGTCACCGACCCACAAGTGGATATTGTTGTCGCAGCGATCGTGGGTAGCGCTGGATTGACTGGCACCTGGCAAGCAGTTAACGCTGGCAAGACTGTCGCGTTGGCCAACAAAGAGTCTCTCGTCATGGGGGGGCCACTCCTGATGGACCTAGCTGCTGACAGGGGGGCGACAATCCTCCCGGTTGACAGTGAACACAGCGCGGTGTTTCAAGCGTTGCAGGCAGGTCGCCATAGTGAAGTCCAACGAATTATCCTGACTGCCAGCGGTGGTCCATTTCGGACTTTTTCAAAAGACGCTCTGGAAACAGCAACCGTAGCACAAGCACTCAACCATCCAACATGGAAGATGGGACCAAAAATTACTGTCGACTCTGCAACCATGATGAACAAAGCTCTCGAAATCATCGAAGCCCGCTGGCTCTTTGACCTTCCAGCTGACAAGATCGAAGTCGTTATCCATCCACAGTCAATTGTCCATTCACTTGTCGAATTCATCGATGGTTCGGTTGTCGCTCAACTGAGTCCTCCTGACATGCGGTTACCGATCCAATACGCACTTTCCTATCCAAATCGGAACCAGGGTTCTGCAGATCGCTTAGACCTGAGACAATCTCTCCAGTTAGATTTCCACCCCCCCGACCTCGATCGCTTTCCCGCACTCTCCCTTGGGCTTGAAGTGGCCCAGGCAGGCGGTACTGCGGGCGCGGTTCTCAACGCTGCTAATGAGTCTGCCGTGGCCTATTTCCTGGACGGCAAAATACGGTTCACCGAGATTGTCTCGGCTTGCCGCGATGTACTTGAAAAACACACCTTTGACGCTAATCCATCGCTCGAAGCTCTATTGAAAATCGATGCCTGGGCACGCGAGGAGATCACCAAGTGGGTCAGTATCTGATTGCCGAATCACAGTCAATTACTTCCATTTTGGGCACGGTGTGGGTCGTGCTCAAAACCGCGATTGGCCTTGGCTTCGTGATTTTCGTCCACGAACTGGGGCATTTCGCCGTGGCGAAACTATGTGGTGTCAAATGTGAAAAATTCTACGTCGGGTTTGACGTCCCTATTGGCTTTGGTCCAATTCGCCTGCCACGGACTCTCGGGAAATTTACGTGGGGCGAAACCGAATATGGTATCGGCATCATTCCGCTAGGGGGTTATGTCAAGATGCTGGGCCAGGACGATAATCCCGTCAACGCCCAGAAGGAGGCTGAACGAATCAAACAGAGTCAAGTCACCTCCTCTACTGACGGCGCGACGGATGCACATCTGTCCGCAGAGAGTCCCAACCTGCCCCAACCCGCTGAGATTGACCCACGCAGCTATCCCGCGCAACCAGTGCTGGCACGCATGTGCATCATTTCTGCGGGTGTGATTATGAACGTAATTTCGGGAGGCATCTTTGCAGCCATTGCCTACCGTTCTGGCGTCCAAATCTTGCCCTGTGAAATCAACGGCACTGCGGCTGGATCGCCCGCGTGGAGAGCAGGACTCCACCCAGGTGATAAATTGATCCAGATTGGAACAGCTGGCAAGCCCGACGAGTTCCTGAGATGGGTGTGGGACCTTAACCAAAAAGTGGTCTACCAGGGTCTTCAAAAGGAAATCACGCCTCTCAATCTGCTAGTCCGACGAGGCGAAAACAAGCCGCAGTGGTTCGAGATTACACCGCAAAGCCGGAAGAGGGCAGGGGGCCCCTCAATGCCTACCCTGGGCGTCTTTGGACCCTTATCTACAAAATTAGCCGCTCCGCCCACATCGACCGACGACGATTCTAGTTTGAATCGATTTCGCTCCGGGGATGTGATTATTGGTATCGAAGGTGAGATGCTGCCAGTCGATGCATCGACAAAACAAATCAAGTTCCATGAATTGTCTTCTCGGATTCAGGCTCGGTTTGACCAACCTGTCAATCTCCTGGTACGGCACCAGAGTGAAACAGGTGAAACTTCAGAAGAAACGATTCCTTTACCACCTCGACGTCTTCGACATTTGGGACTGCAAATGCAGATGGGCCCAGTCGTCAATGTACGCAAGGACTCACCCGCGGAGCGAGCGGGATTCGAGAAGGGCGACTTAATTCTGGAAGTCGACGGAGAATCTGCAGGCGACCCAATTACGTTACCACAACGCATCGCCAGAACGAAAAAAGAAACGTTAATTTTCAAGGTAAAACGCGAAGATCAGGAAACGGTGACAGAGTTAAAGGTCACGCTTCCAGCAGACACAACACCGACTTTCGCAGATGGCGATTACCAGTCTCTGGAAGTAGTCGGCGTGGCCTATTCGGTTTCTACGACCGTCGCCAAAATAATCGGCACAAGCAAAGACAAAGAGCAAAACATACGGCCTGGTGATGAGATTGTTCAAATCACACTCGTCGCGAGTGGTGCCGCAAAGCAAGCTGCCGAAATCAAGTTTGGCAAGGCTTGGAACGAACCGGTACCACTGGGTACCGATGGCAGCAACTGGACCTTCGTTAACAGCCTGGTCCAAACATTGATTGATGGTGTGGATGTGCAGTTGACCATTCAACGATCGGGCTCAGAACATACGGCAATAATCTCGGCAATCGAATCAGACGTATCCTGGGATACGGGGTCTCGAGGCCTTAAACCACTTTCATTTCAGCGCGTGCATACGGCTGCGTCGTGGGGAGAGGCCACGGCACTCAGCTTCCGTGAAATCAAGGAACGCGGGGCAGGAGTCTTCCAGTTCCTGGGCCTACTGGCCACCGGACAGCTCTCTCCCAAACAACTTGGAGGACCTGTCGCTATCGCCCGGATGGCCGGCTCAGAGGCGTCTCGCGGAATTACCAGCCTGCTCCTCTTCTTGACATTCTTGAGCGTCAATCTGGCGATCTTGAACTTCTTGCCCATCCCCGCATTGGATGGGGGACATATGGTTTTCCTGAGCTGGGAGATGTTAACAGGAAAACCCCCTAACGAGCGTCTGCAAATGGCCCTCACATTAGTCAGCGTCGGCTGCTTGCTGATGCTTATGCTATTCGTTATTAGCAACGACATTGTGAGGATGTTCTTCTAGCGTGGGAGGTCTCTGCCCAAACGCGTTCAGGGGGGCACCTTACGACCAATGTCAATCTGCCTTGAGGCCTGCTAAATAGCGATCGGGGAAATGTACCCAGCATGCAAGGCGGTCCTTTTCGATGCCGTAGGGACCTTGATCTACCCGCAGCCATCAGTTGCCCAAGCCTATCATCAGGCAGGATGCCAATTTGGATCCAACTTGACGGTCGACATCATTGCAGACCGTTTTCGCAAAGCGTTCTGCAAACAGGAGCAAGCAGACAGACTCAGATACGACGAAAAGGCCAACCGCGATTCAGAGTCAATGATCAACGAACAACTTTCAGTTCCAGCAACAAACAAATACGCCACCAATCTGGAACGACGCCCAACCAGTGATGTACGCGAACAGGACCGGTGGCGCAACATCATCTGCGAAGTCTTTAGCGATGTTGAACACCCAGAAGATGGACTCTTTACACACCTGTGGAACTATTTCGGTGACAGTCGCAACTGGTCTTTGTACGACGACGTACCGGCAACCTGGCAACACTTGACCGCATCGAAGATACGGCTGGGAATCGCCTCAAATTTCGACAGGCGGCTCTTGAATATCTGCCAAGACCTGTATCCATTAGACCAAACACGGGAAGTTTTTTGTTCGTCCGAGGTTGGCTTTCCCAAGCCAAGCCCGCGTTTCTTTCAGGAAATCACCTCTCAAATGAATTTGCATCCTTCCGAAATCCTGCTGGTGGGTGATGATCGGGAAAACGACCTCACTGGAGCGCTCGCAGCAGGGTGGCAAGGTCTGCATCTGAATCGAACCGCAACGGGGTCCGAGCCACACACAATCACCTCCCTCAGCCGTCTGCTAGCGCTGCTAGCACCAAACTGAAAACTGCAGCTCCGGACCAACGCTATTGGTGCCTGGTCAACACATCGACTATTATCCGTCCCCTTGGTGACTATGGCCCTTCAGCGTCCAGGTCACGAGAATGGACGCGCGCGGACTTATTCCAGCAGGAGATCATCTGTGTCCCTTACGCTCGGTGAAATCGCCCGCATGGTCGACGGGCAATTGGCCGGCAACCCCGAAATTTCCGTAGACGGTGCTGCCATCATTCGGGACGCCAAAACAAACGATCTTACTTTTGCCGATTCAAGTAACGCACTGAAGCAACTAGCGGAGTCATCGGCACGAGCTGTCCTGCTGCCATTTGACCTCGACGCCCAGGGTCTGCCCTGTATTCGCGTTAAGAATGTGCAACAGGCGTTCACACAGATCATCAGACATTTCGATCCGCCCATCCCAGGCGAACCACCAACGATCAGCGATGGTGCGCGAATCAGCCCCACAGCCAAGATCGGCCAACATGTCCATATCGACGCCGGTGTGACAATTGGGAGTGACGTAGTCGTTGGCGACCACTGCACAATCCACCCAGGCGTCCACATTATGGCTGGCAGCGTTCTGGCAGATCACGTCACGATCTTCTCGAACACAGTACTTTACGAGAAAACGCGGGTCGGCAAACACGCGATTATTCACAGCAATGTCTCCATTGGTGTTTACGGATTCGGTTATGAAACCATCAATGGTGAACACCACCTCTCAGCTCAACTTGGCAATGTCGTGATCGGTGACAAAGTGGAGATCGGCGCCGGAACTACAATCGACCGGGGAACCTACGGTAGTACAACGATCGGCGAAGGAACCAAGATCGACAATCAAGTAATGATCGCCCACAACTGCCACATTGGTCGTCACAATTGCATTTGCTCGCAAGTCGGCATCGCCGGGAGTTGTGTAACCGGCGATTACGTAGTAATGGCAGGGCAAGTGGGGTTACGAGATCATCTACACATCGGCACCGGGGCGCGGCTGGGCGCACAATCAGGACACATGGCCGATATTGAGCCTGGCGAAACCCGGATGGGTACGCCGGCAATGCCAGGAAAAGAGTTCTGGAAAGCCTTCTCGACCTGGAAAAAAATGCCCGGATTCGTGCGTACTTTCAAAGAGCTACAACGCCGCGTCGGCGCACTGGAAGACAAACAAGCAGATGACAACAACCGTAAAGCAGCTTAAGGCAATCTAACCGGTGCCGTAGAAAACGCAACCAAATTTTGTTGCGGGCCCGCAGCTCCGTACAGATTGTCAACTTGGCCAACTCCCCCCCACAACCAGCAATGACTATTTCGGGCCCACATAAGCTGACGGAACACGGACCCATTGGATTGTTAGCTGGCTGGGGCCGGTACCCTCTACTCGTCGCGCAGGCTCTCAAACATTCCGGCCACCAGGTCTGCTGTCTGGGCATTAAAGACCATGCAGACCCCGCGCTCGCTGATTTGTGCGATGATTTCCAGTGGACCGGAATTGCCAAGACAGGGAAACAAATCCGCTACTTCCAACGACGTCATGTACTTCATGCCACAATGGCGGGGAAACTTTTCAAGCACAGACTACTCTTCCATAGTGGCCACTGGATCAGGCATCTTCCGGACTGGCATTGTGTCCGGAAGGTAGTCATCCCACATTTTATTACGCGGTCAAGAAACTGTAACGATGACGATTTTATGTTGACCGCCGTAAATATGTTTGCTGATGGCGGGATCACTTTTGGACCAGCAACCGATTATGCACCGGAGTTACTCGTGAAACCTGGACCGCTCAGTGGCAGTCGGCTCACAGAAGACCAACGACAAGATGTGCAATTTGGCTGGCGTGTCGCCAAACAAATGGGACAACTGGATATTGGCCAGACTGTGGCAGTCAAGAACCGAGTGGTGCTAGCGGTTGAGGCCATCGAAGGAACTGATGCCTGCATACAACGGGCGGGAGAGCTATCCAACCGCGGCAATTTCACACTGGTAAAAGTCGCCAAACCCAACCAAGACATGCGGTTTGATGTTCCTACGATTGGAATTGGAACAATTGAAGCCCTGATCGCGGCCGGTGGACGGGTCCTTGCGGTCGAAGCAGGCAAAACGATCATTATCGACGAACCTCAAGTTGCCGAAATCGCGGAGGAGCACGGGCTCGCAGTGATTGCCATGCACGAGGACCACCAAGGCGTTTGCCTGGATGCCGCATGACGCTGGAATAGTTTCGTTGATCGATAGTAATCTCGTCACCAGGCAACTACTTGCAGCAGCATCTTCCTGCTGCCTGCCGTGAACATGCGCCGCTGGCGAAAGCCCCGCGGGTGCAGTGTAGAGCCACAGCAAACGAGTCAACTCCAGAGAATTGCCAACTCTGACCTGGCGGAAAACGTAATTGGACTGATCTCGCATGAACATCCCAACGCCTTTTGCGCTCGATCTGCTCACACCCAAGCGAATCGTGTTTGGCTGGGGAAGGCGACGTGAGTTAGGCGATCTGCTTGCGTCTCTAGGAACGCGGTGCTTTCTAGTGATTGGCTCGCGAACTCTGCTGCAGCATAGCTCTTTCGATTCAATACGAAACACGCTCGGAAACACGGACATCACCGTCAGTCCGCCGGAATTGATTAACCGAGAACCCATCGTGGCAGATGTCGATCAGGCGGTCCAACGAGCCAGGGAGTGGAAAGCCGATGTAATCCTGGGCATTGGCGGAGGTGCGGCTCTCGATTTAGCGAAGGCTATCGCAGCACTAATACCACAAACGACTACGGCTTCGGTTTCCGACTACCTGGAAGGTGTCGGCCGCGAACTCTCTTTGACAAAACACCCCCTTCCCACACTGCTAATGCCGACAACAGCTGGAACAGGTAGTGAAGCAACCAAGAACGCCGTCATCTCCTCACCACATGCACAATTCAAAAAGAGTCTGCGGGCTGAGACAATGCTGACTGAGATAGCTCTCGTTGATCCTGAATTAACGATTACGACGTCACCCAACGTCACATTGCATAGTGGTATGGACGCACTTACACAGTGTGTAGAAAGTTACCTGTCCTGCCGCGCTAACGTATTAACCCGCAGCCTGGCATTGGAAGGTTTTCGTCATGCCTGGGCGGCTCTGCCAGTCGTCATGCAAGACCCTGAGGCGCGGACCGCTCGCGAACAAATGTCTTATGCAGCGTTGCTGTCTGGAATATCGCTGGCAAACTCCGGTCTAGGAATGGCACATGGAGTTGCTGCGGCCTTAGGAATTCACGCCTCAATCCCACACGGATTAGCATGTGCGGTCATGCTGCCGATTGCCTTGCAAGCTAATCTCGAATGCGCGCGAGACGATCTCAACCGGCTAGACGCCGCACGAACGAACTTCCACACGGGGTCTGCAGAATCCCTGATTGAAGCCGTCATCACCTTGAGCCGGAGTATGGGACTTCCGGAACATCTGCGCGACATGGGTGTCAACCAAGACCAACTTGCTGCCATTGCTGCCAGTTCAGGCGGCAATAGTATGCGTGGAAATCCACGGGAAATTAAAGATGCTGAGTTGCGGGATATCTTGAATCGCGTCTGGTAAAATCGGAAATGCCAGCCTCGCCGATCCGACAACAACGCACCCAGGCTTCCATAGTAAACTCGTCAGCTCACCGTGTTTTGTCATGGTCCCGGCACGATCTCATTTCCACTGATTCCACAGTGCCATGCGCTGCTGTAATCCACGCTCAGTGCGCGGACACTGAAACGAATCCAATTCAAAGTGGGTCCCGTTTTGCTTAGAATGTTCGAGGGCTACAGGCTTCACCACTAACTAAAGAGGCCATGCAGCCGGTTCTCAATTTTTGTTCACCCTCCTGTTTCACCAGGCAATCGGGGCCGTGATGCCAGAAACTACACCCCAACCATTAACGCGCACAGCACACTGGCTCTTTCTACTGTGTTGCTGCGGTTACGGAGCCACCTTGGGCACGGCTACCGAAAATGAATCACGTCAAAGCGCCCGAATCATTGACTTTGAACGGGATATTCGCCCCATCTTGCGCCGACACTGCTACTCCTGTCATAGCGAGGATATTCAAGAAGGTGGCCTGAGATTAGATCGTCGCGACCTTGCCTTTGCAGGAGGCGACCGAGGCCAAGTGATCATACCTCGCAATATCCAGGGCAGTCGCCTTGTTCAGCTCGTTAAAGGGAATGATCCCTGTGGTCGAAGAATGCCTCCCCAAAACGAAGGACGCCCTTTATCCGCAACGGAAATCAAGCTCCTGGAGACATGGGTCGATCAGGGTGCCACCTGGCCAAAAAACGCAACTACGCTGGAGGAACGCGGTGAGGCAATTCAACATTGGGCATTCCAACCTGTCCGGCGTCCCTTCTTACCCAAGGTCAACAACCCCAACTGGTGCGAAAACCCGATTGATCATTTCGTCCTAGCGGGGCTTGAAACACGACAACTAACACCCGCCGTGATGGCGTCAAGAAGAAAATTGGTACGGCGAATCTATCTCGACACAGTCGGCATACCGCCCACACCCGCTAGCGTGAAGAATTTCGAAAACGATGCTGCGCCAGATGCCTGGGAAAGACTTGTGGATACACTCCTGTCCGCACCGCAAATGGGTGAACGTTGGGGAAGACACTGGCTGGACCTCGTTCGTTATGCAGATACCAACGGCTATGAAGGAGACGGTGAAAAGCCGTTTGCATGGCGTTATCGGGATTATGTTATTGATGCGATTAACAAAGACAAGCCATACAACGACTTTGTTCGTGAACAAGTAGCCGGGGACGAAGTTACTGGGGCAAACGTGGAATCAGTGCTGGCAACAGGATTCTTGCGCGTCGGCCCTTGGGATGCTGAACGCGGCGCATCGGTGCAGCCAAGCGAACAAATAGCCGAAAGATACAACCAACTCGACGACATGGTGAGTACTACGTCAGTTGTGTTCCTCGGAATCACGATGGGATGTGCGCGCTGTCACGACCATAAATTTGACCCGTTCAGTGCCCGCGATTATTACAGCCTTGTTTCTGTTTTCCAGCCACTAACACGGCCGCACAAATTTCGTGCAGAGCTCGCCACACCGGCAGCGCCTCCCCAATGGCTCAAAGTCAAAAATGCGGAAACTTTCCCTCAAGGCTACTTCTTTCGCGAACTGACCCCCGATCCTCCCGATACCCATCTCCTGATTCGTGGGAACCCCAACCAACCGGGCCCTCTGGTAAAGCCAGCAGTTCCAGCCGCTCTGGTCGATCAGCAACCGGCCTTCTTAATGCCCGATAATTTTACCAGTCGTCGTCGACTGAGCCTTGCTGAATGGATTGTCGATGAAACCAATCCCCTGACTGCCCGTGTCATCGTTAATCGAGTATGGCAGTCCCATTTTGGACATGGTCTGGTCCGTACCCCTAGTGATTTCGGGAGACGATCAGCAAGGCCCTCACACCCTCGATTACTGGATTGGCTAGCGCATTGGTTTATGCACGAGGCGAATTGGTCGCTCAAGAGCCTGCACCGACTCGTGATGACCAGCAACACCTACCAGATGGGAACAACCTGGAACGCAACATATGCAGAGCGCGACGTCGACAACCTGCGACTCTGGCATTTCCCCTATCACCGCTTGGAAATGGAAGTAATTCGCGACTCCATGCTGGCGGTAAGCGGTCAGCTCAATCTCGAGATGCATGGCCCAAGCATGTTTCCCAAAGTACCTGCGGACGCAACCCGCAGTGGGTACAATCCGGGAAACGTCTGGAAACCCTTTGATGAACGCAACGCCTCTCGGCGCACGATCTACGCGTACCTCAAACGAACTTTTATACCACCGATGTTTGACGTCCTCGACTTCTGCGATACCGCCCGGAGTGTTGAACGCCGCGCGGTCAGCACAGTCGCGCCACAGGCACTGACATTGCTCAACGGGGAATTCGTGAACCGCCAGGCCTATCACTTTGCCCAGCGTCTCATCCGCGAGGCCGGCCCCACACCTGAGAAGCAGATCACGTACGCTTATCAACTGGCACTTGGGCGCCCACCGGAGCAGGAAGAACTTGAAGCGACAAAGGACTACCTGAGGATCGAAACTCAGAACTTTTTGGATGGTGACCAGGACACTCTCCGCCATGAATCCGGCGCCCACCACAACCGTCCACCGGAACCACGAACAGCTGATACTGGACGGCGTTGGTCCTTAACGCAAATGTGTCGCGTCCTGTTTAATCTCAACGAATTTGTCTACACCGACTAGGCAAATCAGAAATTCTATTGCACCAAACCTGAAGATCAGCAAGGGGCAAATACAACGTTGAGCCAATCCCAACTGGCCATATCTGCGCGTCCGCTGCGTGTACCACGCCCACTATTCTCAATAAAAGTAATCGCTAATGGACTTCCCCTCGAGACAATTCACAGTCAATCGCCCCCCTTGTGGAAGAACACGTCGTGAATTTTTCTGGCAGTTCGGCGGTGGCTTTGCGGCGGTTCCCTTGATCGATCTATTGAGTCGTGATGGTTTTCTTGAACAACAGGTGCAGGCTAACCAGGCCGCCAGTCAGGCAACTCTCGCAGCGCGATCCTCAAGCACTCATTTCCGGCCTCGCGCCAAGCGTGTCGTATTCTTCTTTATGCAAGGTGGCCCGAGTCAGGTCGATACATTTGACTACAAGGCTGCGCTCAGCAAATATCAAGGCAAGACCTATTCTGGTGGGCTGCAAATTGGCTCGAACGGTCGCAAAGTCGGCTTACTTACACCTTCCGCGTTTTCTTTTCATCCACGGGGGGAAAGTGGACTACAGGTCAGTAGCCTCTACCCGCACCTGGCAAAGTTCGCTGATGATCTGTGTGTGATTCGGTCTATGTACTGTGATACGCCAACACACAGCCCTGGCATATTGCAGATGAACACTGGGAGCATCGTTGTAGGACGCCCCAGTCTGGGGTCATGGCTCAATTATGGGCTGGGTTCTGAAAATGAGAGCCTGCCAGGATTTGTCGTCATGGTGGACCCGCGTGGTGGCCCGCGCGGAGGCGCCGGAGCCTGGTCCGCTGGTTTCATGCCAGCAGTTTTCCAGGGGACGTTGTTTCGCAGCCGAGGAAGCACCTTACTGAATCTCAAAACTCCTGCGGGAATCAGCAAACGCAGTCAACGTCGCAGCCTGGACCTGCTGGAACGCTTGAACCAGAAACACCTCGACCAACGCCCCGGCTATTCTGAATTATCAGCCCGCATTCAGTCCTACGAACTTGCCTACAAAATGCAAACCACGGCCACTGAAGTAGTCGACTTGAACCGTGAAACTGCGGCTACCCTGGACCTGTATGGATTACATCGTCCGGAGACCGCCGACTATGGACGTAAATGCCTGCTTGCCCGGCGGCTGCTGGAGCGTGGCGTACGTTTTGTTCAGCTATATTCGGGTGGCGGTGCTGAGTCCTGGGACGCCCATGACGACTGCATCAGTAACCATCGAAAACACGCTGCCGAAACAGATCAACCCATCGCCGCCCTGATCACCGACCTTCAAAAGAGAGGACTCTGGGAAGACACACTATTGGTCTGGGGGGGGGAATTTGGCCGTACGCCCACCAGTGAAGGAGTGGGAAAACCGGGCAGAGACCACAACCATTACGGTTTCAGTATGTGGCTAGCCGGTGGCGGCGTCAAAGGAGGGCAGGCAGTCGGCGCCACAGACGAGGTCGGTTTTCGCGCAACTGAAGATCGATGCCATGTGTCTGATCTGCATGCAACGATCCTGCATCTAATGGGCTTGGATCACGAAAAATTGACTTTCCTTCACGAAGGCCTCGAAAAACGTCTGAGTGGCGTGCAACCTCGCCGTGTTCTCCGACAAGTGCTGGCCTAAGTGAAATCACGACGGCAACCAGAACGCAAGCATCTGCAGAGGAAACCTGCGAATCACGTACCGACATCGCGTGTTGCACATCACACTGTAGCGTCAATGTCTGCTTCTGGTGTCATCCCACTTGCCGCTGATCACAAGATCTCTACTCGCCCAAATTCTGACTAATTCCAACTCCGCGCGGCCACATGATCAGCACGAGAACCTGCATAGACCGATACCTCACACTCCATACACTGCGCGAGAGCGAGAGAAGAAATGAAACAATCAGCACTGCTGACAATCTACTGTTGCATTTGCGCCTGGACGCAACTCAGCTCACCTGTTACGGCCGCTGCACGGCCTGTTAACATCGTGCTCGTTATGGCCGACGACTTGGGGTACGGCGATCTCAATTGCTACAACCGGGACTCCAAGATACCTACGCCCCATATCGATCGTCTGGCCCAGCAAGGCCTGAGGTTTATCGATGCACATTCACCTGCTGCTGTTTGCGTTCCTACGCGTTACGGTCTATTGACAGGAAGATTCCCTTTCCGCATGAAACACCGCGGCCGAGGGCCGCTGATCGCTCTCGAGCGGATGACGATCGCATCTCTGCTGGCAGAGCATAATTACCGAACCGCGTGCATCGGAAAATGGCACCTGGGTTTTGAAAACGAAAAGCAGCCAGTTGACAGGCAGCCATTAAGAGGCGGACCACTTGACCATGGATTTTCGTTCTTCTTCGGCATCCCATCATCGCTCGACATTCCCCCTTACTACTACATCAACGGTGACCTTTGCCTGGCTCCTCCATTACTGCGAACCGCCGCCAGCAGTAGCCCCGACTGGAGCCCAATACAAGGTGCGTTCTGGAGAGCCGGCGGTATCGCACCCGGATTTCAACACAACGAAGTCACACCCCGACTCGCGGCAAAAGCGATTCGTTATTTGCGGTCCCAGGAAGATGAACTTCCGTCTCAACCATTCTTCCTCTATCTCGCGCTTCCGTCGCCACATACTCCCTGGCTTCCCTCACATCAATTTCGCGGTAAAAGCCGAGCCGGGTCTTACGGTGACTTCGTGTTCCAGGTGGATGATATAGTCGGAAGAGTGACCGACACGATCCAACAACTAGGCCTGGAGCAAAACACCATCGTCATTTTTACGTCCGACAACGGACCCGTCTGGTATACCTCAGACGTTGAGAGGTTCGGGCACAATGCCACAGGTGGGCTACGGGGAATGAAAGGTGACGCGTGGGAAGGAGGACATCGCGTACCGTTCATCGCCAAATGGCCCGATCGCATCAAGGCAGGACGGAAATCAAATCGGCTGATTTGTCACACAGACTTGCTGGCAACAATCGCAGCTCTGTTAGAAAAACCGTTGCCAGATAACGCGGCAGAAGATAGCGTCAGCTTCCTCTCCGAACTGACCTCCGAGAAACCTGGCAAAAATGCGCCCGGAACCTTGATCCACCAATCATCCGCTGGTGTCCTATCGGTTCGAGACGGGCCATGGAAACTCATTCCCCAACTCGGTTCCGGCGGCTTCACAAAGCCTCGCCGAATCAAACCGCAACCGGAAGGGCCGGAGGGGCAACTCTACTATCTGAAGGATGATCTCGCGGAAACCACAAATGTCTATAAGCGGCACCCGGAAATTGTGCGTCGACTCTCGAGGGCCATGGAAACTCTACGACAACACGGCCGCAGACAACCGTGAGCACCTCTGTGCTAGTTCAAGTCAGAATGCGAAACCCCAGGATTCCAGCGCGACATGGAATGAGATCGCGAGTATCTCCCACCGGGTTTTCGCCACAGGCGTTGCCACAAGGTTGAAGCCTAGCGCTGCGCAACATACCGCATCGAGACTCGCGCACAGGGTTTTAGTTTTTTGCCTGGCATAACACCAACGGCTACCCAGGTCCGTGTCCATAGATGTGCTGTATTGGAGTGGTGTGACCCCATGAGACATCCTCGACCGAAGCATTCAACACAGCTGCGATCTTGGCACGTTCCTTGGGACTCGGAGTCCAGCGACCTAAACAGATGGCTCGCACTCGCAACAAATCCAAGCCAGCCTTATCGGCCAATTCCAAAGAAGAAATGCCTTGCTGCTTGCATAGATCATTTAGATTCGTGGCCATCGTGGAATCTCTCCTGTTATCCCCTGGATGAACCTCTCTTGACCGAACGACAACACTACAGCGATCCTGTCCACGCTACAAGATCCTGTCTTCCGCCCATGGAAAACGTCGGCCTGTCTTGAATTCCTTGTAATCGCGATCAATCGGTTGATGGATGAAGTCGGGCTTGAAACTTGTACCGATCGATCGCAACAACTCGATAACATCCTGATCTGGGTACCCTATATCAAGAACGTCAAAATGGTCTCCATTGACGTCAAAGATCTCTACACGCACGCGGTACACTCGAACCTTGCGCAGCTCCATCAGCTCCGCACGCGCACGCTTGAGAAACTCCAAGACGTCGCCCAACTGGCCGGGAGAATACCGGCAGGTCGCAATCGCTGCAGACTGTGACATCACGAAGACCCAAACTATCGGCGCAATTCAAGGGCAGATCTGAAGGTGAGCGATGGCCGACTATTAATCAACACACTCTACTGCGATCGAACAATCCCCGCGTCACACGCATTCTTCAGGAGGCCTCGGGAGATCTCGATCTTCGTATTATCAGCGAGCGCCAAAACAACAGGATCATCTGCTCGCAACACGCCGTCGATCCATTGCTCACCGTCGTTGTATTTAATCTTGCTGCCAACACTCAAACCCATCGGCAAGCTATCACCATTGGCCTTTGCGGGCTTGGGAGCTGCCGGCTTTTTAGACGCCTGTTTCGCCGCAGAACTCTTCTCCTGCTTCGCTGCGCCGCCACCTAGATGCCCGGCGAGTTCCTGTAGCAGGTGCCAGTTCTCCAGGCGTTCCTCACGCGCCAACTCCAATAACTCGCTCGCATTCCCCTCTTTGTCAAAGTGCTTGCCAAAACGCCCCTCACTCCGACAGAAGTCAATGAAATCCACGACTTCTCCGGTCTTGGGATTCGTCCACCAATCGTCTTTCATGGCAGGATTACCCTGTAACGTCAACCGTTCTCGGATGGTGTTACCTTTCCGGGGATCATAAATCAGCAGCGGGAAAGCGCGACTGTCAACGGCAAGCTGAGCTTGGTCTGTCGCCATATTGTCCGCAACGCCATGCTCAGGCTGGCATGTCGTAAAACAGGTAATCAGGGCCGGGCCGTCAAATTCCAACGCGTCAATAACGCAACGGTAAAAGTGATTTACATGGGCACAGGTTGTTTGCGCCACAAAGGTGCGCGGATGCATCATTGCAATCTGGGCAATCTCTTTTCGCCGCTCCATCTTTCCACCAATTACCTTCCCATGGACACTCATTTTTGTATTCTGGCCCATAAAGGTACTCGTGGAAGCCTGACCACCTGTATTCGAATACACCTGCGTGTCCAGGACAAACACCTTGACATTCAGACCAGAAGCCAACAAGCGGCTGAGCGACTGGAAGCCAATGTCAAACATAGCGCCATCGCCACCCAGACACCAAATAGGCTTGTCACTCCAGCCTTTCTGGTCCCATCGCATTCTCAATCCCATCGCATAGGCCGGTGCATTCTCAAACAGAGAATTGCTCCAGGGAACCAGGTATGGGTTGTAAGGATACGTGGAGGTATAGACGGTATTGCAGCCGGTCGCCGCAATGATCCCCCACTCATTCTTGAACTTAGCACCGGTTGCAGAACACATCATTCGTAGCGCGGTACCCTCACCACAGCCGGCACAGCTACCGGCCCCCCCCACATAAATGTGGGTTTCTTCCTTCAGCATCATGTCAATCAGCAACTTATCGCTGATAAATCGGTCATCGCTGGGGCCGAACTCTTTGAAAGTTCGATGCACCTGTTTGAGATCATTCATGATCTCGTCGGTTTTGGGAATCATTTTCAGTGCATCGTCATCACAGACGGTAACACACTCAGCACAGCCCTTGCATTTGCTGGGATCGATGATGATCGAAAACTTGCCGCCTTCACCTGTTTTCTTTTTCGGGCCAGCGTAGTACTTGGTAGGCTCCGACCACTGTTTTGCGAAAAGCTCACGAGCCTCTTTGTCCTCGATCTGCTCCATCCGCTTTTTCCAGTCCTCTTCACCGACCACTTTCCCAAGAATGGCGGTATCGGGGCACAGCGTTACACAGTCCATGCAGCCAGTGCATTCCTCGGTGATATATTCCGGTATTTCCGGCGCCACATAGCTAAAGTCGCGCAGCGTCGCTGTACCAGCTGGAATCACCGAGCGAGCCAATGGAAGGTCCGCCGGCAAATGCTTTTCAGCCGAACCGTCTTCGTATCCGCGAATCACCCGGTCGTTGAAGTCATTAACGTCTAAAATAGGCAAATCAACGGAGATATAACCATCGTCAACGAGTGTTCCATACGAGTTGTTGTTATATGGATCGCGATCGTTGGCGTCGTTCATTCCGCTGTTTGAATCTTGTACCGAAGCCATAACAATTCGACCTCTCGAGGATCAGGGATTGGCTGGCGCTGCGACGTTGCTAAAGCAAATTATTCCGTGTCTCGCTGGCGTCTTTCTCACTTCGTCGTGGTAATTCAACTTTCCTGCCATTGCTGTGTGCCATGTTTGCCAGGGCACCCTCTTCGCAGCACCTCGCAACAAACTATTCCACAGCAAGGACTTACGGGAAGGCAGTGGTCAGGGGCAGGGTCGAACTGCCGACACCGGGATTTTCAGTCCCGTGCTCTACCAACTGAGCTACCTGACCCAAGCGAACAAATAGGCCGCAAACTAGTTGCAACTAATATCGCGTAAAATTTACGGATCTCTTTAAATATTAAGAAGTTGTGGCAACCCACAACTCCTTAACTCCCAGCAGCCCATACTACGTACTGACGCTCCCACTGTCAATTCGTTGTGCGCTCGAAACTCGCTGACTGGCCAGCTGTGGTCAGGCCTTCTCGTTGGCAGCAACTTCTCACTGGCAAAGGACTTCGGTTTCCAGAGCGTTGCTTGACACTACAAAAAGCTGCCGTTAGCATCAGGTTTAATTGAACTTGTCTCATCTACAAGCCGCAAGCGGCTTGATCGGGATTGTCTCATCGTCAATTTTTGCCCACACGCCGGAGTTGTTCGGGCGGGGCTTGGTCGCGCGCGATTCAGTCGTTTCGCAAGCTAGTTTGTCCAGATGTTGTAGACGCGAGGGATTGGCCAATGTCCAGAAGCGCCAGCGGCAAGCCGACTGAACCAAACGACAGCCTACAGATTTCCCATTACGAAGATGTTACTAGCTGGCTGGTGGCACTCCTGTTGTTCATTGGCTTTTTCGTGACCTTGCTGGGCCTGATTTGGTTAACCAAGGTTTTTGAATTCAAGCAAGTCGCGATCCCAATTGAGTTTGTGGAAGAAAAATCAGGGCGGGGTGAAGCCGCCAAAGGTTACGCGCGTGATCTGGCGGAACCCGGTTTAGAAGAGTTAGAAGAACTACAGGAGCCGCAGTTGCAGGCCACTCTGGAAGCTGTCAGCACCATGGTCTCCACCAAGATGGCGGCTCTGGACTCCTTGAACACGGATGCAACACAAACGGGCAAAGGCTCTGGATTAGGAGATAGTCGCGGTGAAGGGGAGGGTGGCGACGGCGACTCGATTCCTCGGTGGGAACGATGGCAAATTGAATACGAATCGGACAGCCTCAACAAATACGCCGCACAACTCGACTTTTTTGGTATCGAGCTAGGCGCCGCCGGCGGTGGCCGCAAGTTCATTGACTACGCGCGTAATTTTTCACGCGGCGGCAGCACACGTCAGGGTTCCGGGAAAGAAGAAAAGCGTCTCTATTTCACCTGGAACAGCGGTACATTACGTCGCATGGACAGCCAGCTACTTGGGCGTGCGGGCGTCACCACGACGGGGCGGGTAACGCTGCAGTTCTATCCACCCAAGCTCGAAGAACAATTGTTCCAACTCGAAATGCGGAACGCCGTAGAAAAATTTGGCATCAAGAATCCTCGTTATCTCCGCAAGACTATTTTCAAGGTGCAATCTTCCGGATCCGGG
>PBOG01000129.1 GCA_002724245.1 Planctomycetaceae bacterium | reverse complement strand
GCTGTACGACAACGGGACGCTGTACGACAACGGGACGCTGTACGACAACGGGGCTCTGGGCGATTACAACAGGTGCGACAACCTGATTCGTCACAGTACCAGGAAGGCGTTGTACTACCACGAGCGGTGGAGTTTGTACGACTTGTTGGGATTGGACGGAAGCTGTTGTGGCAGCTGACAATAATGCCACGCAGACCAGGGTTCGTGAATGGAACATAGTTTTACCTTTAGGAGTGTTCGCCAGACCGGAAGAGAAACAACGGGGTCGGCAGTGATCGCGTCGATCACCGCGACCGTTTACGCTTGAAGACCGCGCTTCGGGTCAGACGGCTCTTGCTTGAGAATAGCAGCTGGTCCTGGCCCAGACAAGGATTGACGGTGTGTCGCTGGGGCTCTTTTGCCAGTCGTGCGGTGTCTGGTTCGATCAGGTAAAATCTACCAGTTTGGTGATCTTCTCCGGCAATGGGCGAGATAGAGGCTCGAGGGTTATGCCACCACTTTTGCATGCAAACGCGGCCGAATTGGGATTGGATCCAGAACGTTTACAGTCTGCCTATCGCCTGCTGGAAAACTGGACACGTGGTCCAGAGGCGGCGCTTCCAGGTGCTGCCCTCTTGGTGGGCCGACATGGTCGCGTCGTGGCTCCTCGTTTTTTTGGGAAGCAGGGTCCCGAACCGGATGCTCCAGTCCTCCGGCCTGACAGTATGTTTTTACTGGCGTCGATCACAAAGCCTGTGACCTACCTGGGTGCCATGTTACTGGTCGAACGTGGGTTGTTGAATCTGAGCGATCCAGTGCGGCGTTATATTCCAGATTTCGCAGCGCATCACAAAGAACAGATACTCGTCCAGCATTTGTTTACGCACACGTCCGGGTTGCCCGATATGTTGCCCGACAACGCTCAATTGCGCCGTCAACACGCGCCGTTGGAGAGGTTTATAAGAGGGGCGATTCGGGACACGGTACCCATCTTTCCGTCCGGTACTGGGTATAGTTACCAGAGCATGGGTACGCTCGTCGTTGCAGAACTTGTGCAACGTATTAGTGGGCGATCTATACATCAGTTTTTGCAAGAGGAGATTTTTCAACCATTGGGTATGAAGTCCAGTGGATTGGGGTCTCGAGGATTCCCTCGCGAGAGGTTAGTGCGGGTGGAGACCCCTGATTACCAGGCCGGAACCGATTTTGGTTGGAACAGCTCTTATTGGCAGGAACTGGGTGTACCCTGGGGTGGGATGTTCAGTTCTCCGGAAGACTTTGCGTTAATTTGCCAATTGATGTTGTCTAAAGGGACGTTGGGAACGGAGCGGATTTTGTCACCTGTGACAGTGGAGATGATGACTACTAGCCGTCTCGATGATTACCCTGAGTTGCCCGAGTCAATTCGCCGAAGTCAGCCATGGGGTTTGGGGTGGAGGATGAATCACCCCGGTACACCAGGGAGTTGGGGTGATTTGTTGGACCGATCAGTATTTGGCCACACTGGAGCCACGGGAACGATGTGCTGGATCGATCCACGCCGAGAAGGATTTTGTTTGATATTTACGAGTGGAATTCGGTCACGGGCGCCCTGGCGGTTGGTCCAGGTATCAAATGCCGTGGCCGCATCATTCGTTTGATTCGAAGGCCTTTTGCACTGTGGACATTGATGGCACTAATGTTCGTCCGCTTATGTTTCCGCCTGCTTTCAAAAATTTCGGTTGATTGATTGTTGTAATGCATGGTCTTGAAGAGCCGGGAGCTTGGTTGACCCGGACGTCGTTACTCTAGCGTGGACTCCCGCATTACGACTCAGCTTGTGAGTGACCATGACTTCTCCCGATTACGTGCGCCATGAACATCACGAGTTTATCGATGCCAGCGAGCAGGCATTGGAGAATGGGACGCTCCAGTCGATTCTCGGCCGATTGGGTGACACACTAGGAGCACGCAACCGTGAAGCTTGGCAGGCTTTTGATCAATCGGACCAGGTTCGCGAGCGTGCGCGAGCAATCAAAGATGCCACGTTAGCGGATCTGGATCAGCATCTTGAAACTCTCGAAGCAAGTGTTTTATCCCGCGGCGGTCACGTACATTGGGCTGCAGATGGTGAAGCTGCGTGTCGGGCGGTTTTGAAAGTATTGCAAACTCATGAAGCTCGCATGGTGGTCAAATCCAAGTCGATGACCAGCGAGGAAATTCACCTCAATAAAGCCCTCGAACAAGCGGGCGTTGAGGTAGTGGAAACGGATTTCGGTGAGTACATCATTCAGGTTGCAGGCCATCGCCCGTCACACATCGTAGGGCCGGCGTTGCACATGTCTTCACAAGATGTGACGGATGTTCTCAACCAGGTTTCCGAAGAACCCTTGTCGAATGACCGTGTTGAGTTGGCCGCGTTTGCCAGAAGGCAGCTCCGTAGTCGATTTGCAGCCGCAGATGTAGGTATTACGGGAGTAAATTTTGCCATTGCTGAGACCGGGTCGATTGTGTTGATTTCCAATGAAGGGAATGGGCGGTTGACGACCAGTTTGCCTCGGATCCACATTGCCATCATGGGCATCGAAAAAGTCATCCCCCGCCTGGCTGACTTGCCGTATTTTCTGAAGGTGCTGGCGCGCGCAGCGACCGGTCAGAAGCTTTCCATCTATACGTCGATTGTGCAGGGGAAACGCGCACCGGACGAACTGGACGGTGCGGAGGAGTTTCATCTTATTATCCTCGACAATGGACGCAGTCAGATTTTACAGAGTCCGCTCCGCGAGAGTCTCTTTTGCATTCGATGTGGAGCTTGCCTTAATGCGTGTCCCGTTTATCGAAACGTTGGTGGGCACGCGTATGGAGGCGTGTACGCTGGGCCAATCGGTGCTGTTTTGACTCCTTTGTACGGTGGATTGGAGGATTACCATCATTTGCCCCATGCCTCGAGCCTTTGTGGTGCTTGCCAGGCTGCCTGTCCCGTTAAGATCCAGATTCCCGATCTGCTGGTCAAACTCCGGGAACAACTGCACGCGAGCCACGTAGCCACAGGACGTATGGAAACACTTGCCTACCGTAGTTGGGCGTGGATGTTGCGGCATCCTCGAATCTACCGATCGGTAACCTGGTTCATTTCACGGACGCTCGGGAGAGTGAAACGTCGCTCCGGCTGGTTGCGGCGCCTGCCCGGTCAACTTGGTGGCTGGACCAGGCATCGCGATTTTCCCGCCCCTGCCCCGCTGCGCTTTCGAGACTGGTGGAAGGAGCAGAACTCTTGAGTCGAGACGAATTCCTGGCGAATATTCGACGTGCTGCGCAGATCGGTCGCGCCTATCGCGTTCACTCCGCCGACATCGCTGAACAAGTGGGGTACGTTGGAGCTGAGCAGGATTTGTGCGTGGCGATGGCGGAAGAAGTGAATGCTGTGGGAGGGGTGGCGACCGTCGTTGCAGATACAGCGGCGGCGTTGGTGAGATTGGATGAGATTTTCACCGAATACCAGCCGAAATCGGCCATTTGTTGGCGTCACGCCCTGCTGGATGACCTTGGTCTGTCGCGTTTTCTGGAAGAACGGGAGGTTGCGTACTCAGCATATGAGTCGTGGTCAACCGAGTCGACAGAAACCTATCGCGATACCTGGCTGGCAGCAGATATTGGTATCACCAGTACGGATATTGCAATCGCGGAAACGGGGTCGCTATTGGTTGCCTCGGGCCCAGGACACGAACGAGTCGTCTCGCTTTTGCCTCCTGTCCACGTGGCCCTGGTGGCCCGACGTCAGATTGTGCCGGATTTGATTGACGCAGTCTCGTGGTTGAGAGAGCAAGACGCTGACAACCTGGCCAGCAACGTGACGTTAATCAGCGGTCCCAGTAAGACTGGCGATATCGAGCTCCAGTTGACGACCGGAGTTCACGGGCCCGGCCACTGGTATGTCATTGTGATTCGCGAGCCTGATGTGTGAGTTGATGGTTCTGCACACCGACGATCCGTAGTCGGTGTGGATGAAACTGTTGGAAGAAAGTGGCAGTCTGCCATAGTGCGCGCGACGTTATTTTCTGTCCCGTAGAAAGACCACCAGGTCGGCGAGCTGTTGTGCGGTTAGTTGCTTGTCTAAACCTGCAGGCATGATCGAAACCGTACCGGGTTGGCGTTGCTCGATCTCTTCAGTAGGCAGGCGAAGCACTTTTTGTGCATCGAGCTGTAGTGTTATTTCGCTGCTTGTCTCGTTCCGAATAACCCCGTTAAGGACACGGCCGTCGACGGTCACGATTGTGATGGGTTCATAACTACGCACAAAACTGATACTGGGAAATAGAATCGCTTCGAGCAAGTCACGTTCGGTACGGATACTGCCAATTCGCGTGAGGTCTGGCCCTACACGTCCGCCCAAGTAGCCCATTTGATGACAGGCAGCACAGGCCGTTTTTTGATTGTGGAACACGCGTTGCCCGCGCCGTATATCCCCGTTGGCAGTGAGTTTGAGTACCGCTTCAAGCTTTTGGGCCTTTTCCTGGTTTTCCGTCTGGATGCGTTCGAGCAACGGCTGGGCTTGTTGCAGTACTTGGGTCCCGAAGCCTGTGAGTTGCTTTTTCAGTTGTTCGAGGGGCAGCGCAGTACTTGCGTGGCATTTTTCTAGGGATTCCACCAGATGCTGGCCGATCACTGGGTCTTGTGACTTGGCAAAACGCTCCATCAGGCGTGACAACTCCATAGGCCCTGTTGGGGGTAAGGCCTGGGTAATCCGTAGCAACTGTTCCTGGTCAAGAGAGACACGCGTTAAGACATCGACTGCCAGTGACCTCAAACGCACCGGGTGTGAGGCGGAGAGATGCATGCACAGGAAATCCAGGAGCGGCGAGTCCAATGCTTGCTGTTTTCCTGGGATGCCGGCAAGGGCATCCAACCGGACCGCCGCAGGCAAGGTTGGAGTAGTGGCGATGGTATGGAATGCCAGCACCAGTTCGCGGTCAGGGTTACTTCCTGCGAGAGTTTTCGCGGCGGCCACCGCACGTGTTCGGAACTCGGGATCCTTGGATTGCAGGTTCTTTTCCAGTGATTTGCGCCAGCTGGGAGGGATTCCCTTCAAGCGAGTGGAACCAAATGCATCCAACAAACGCAGCCGAGTTGCTCTTGGTGAATTGGTGTTGTTCAAGACTTCGGCCATGAGTCTCTGGAATGCGTCATCGTTTGCAAAGTTTGCGAGACGTGTGGTTAGTGTGATCAGGGCCGCGGGATCGCGAATGGGTTCGCTGAGTGCTTTACGGAAAAAAGGAAGGTACGTTGTAGCCCACTGTGGTCGGTTCTCAGCAACCCACCATGCGGACTCGTGCAGAAGTTCGTTTTCTGTTGCGAGTAGTGGCTGTAATTCCTTTTGCGTCAATTCACCGTTTGGCATTTGATCGAGCGCGATCAGCGCGGCGCGTTGGATTCGTGGATTTGAATGAGACAGCAACGGGCGAAGCGGTGCAGGCCTGCCGATTTCGATAGCCGCATAGATGAGCGAGTGGTCAACGATACGGTCCGTGGAATTCGCCGCCGCTGCTACGACAGCTTTCGCGGCTGTTTCGGTACCGATTCTGCCTAATGCTTCAGCGGCTGCTCTCCGGTTTGGAGCGGATTTGAGTTGCAGCATTTCTAACAGACGTGGTTCTGCGAGGACGTCACGCCACAGGCTGGTAGCGTGTAGAGCAGCCTGACGGACGGTGGCGTCTTCATCTTGCAGTGCTTCACGTACTCCCGCACGCGCCTGGGCTCCAGACATTTGGCACAGGGACCAGACCGCCTGCAGACGTTGAGCCGCATTTCCGGAGTTGCGCAGCGTGGATACGGCCTCTAAGGATCCCGTTTCATGATTTGCCAGCATGCGTCGGGCACGGTTCCGTACAGCAAATCGATTGGCAGCGAGCAAGTCTGATAATTGAGACGCACTTAGCGAGTTCCACTCAATTTGATTGCCGCGCGGATCCGGGATCTGGTGCGAGTTGGTTTTGCGAACGCGATAGATGCCGCCCAGGATGTCTGGTTTGGACAGCTGCGAAGTCGGGCAGCACAATTTGTACCACCCACCAGTGTCAACAACGATTAAGCTGCCATCAGCATCTTCCAGAACATCGGTGGGATGAAAGTCAAGGTTGTCGCTTACCAGGAAATCTTCGACACGTGCAGCAAATGTAGCACCGTTTCTTGAAAGGACATGCCGTGATATTTTGTGCATGTTGAACAGGCATGCCATCACGTTGTGCTGGTAATCGGTGCCTAATTGCGCGGATTCCAGGCGAGCCAGGCCACATGGCGCAGCCGCTCCCAGGTGCGACAAGACCGGCATGATTGGGCCGGTGCGGGGATGTCCTTCCAGCACGCCGTGGACTTTCCCATAGATTCCTCCGTACACGGCGTGGATCAGTCCATCTCGCAAACCGTTTCCTGGATGTTGCAGGAACGTCGTCGAGAAAATCCGCTCGCCCCCCTGGGTAAACACGACTTCGACGGGGTTATCCATGCCACCAGTCATCACGGATTCAATTGGGCCCCCACTGGGATGACGTCGGAAAATATGCGCTGCGCGCGTCACCAGTGGGGTGCGCCCTGGCTGTTCATAATGCTGTTCAGCGAATGCCCCTTTGCACCAGTAGATCCAACCGTCCTGGCCCAGGTAAGGGCCATGCAGGTCGTTGGCACAGCCGGTCAGTGTCTTACCGTCAAACCAGATTTCTCGTTTGTCACAAACGCCGTTGTCGTCCGTGTCAGTAAATTTCCAGATTTGTGGTGGCGCGGCGACGTAGAATGATCCGTCGTGCCACAGTGCACCTTCAGGGAACATCAATCCTTCGGCGAACACGGTTCCTTTCTCAAAGGCCCCGTTACCATCCGCGTCTTCCAGACGAACAATTCGATGGGGACGCTTTTCAAGTTGGATCTTGACGTTTTCATTGGAGCCACTGGAATCGGTAACGTAGAGTCTGCCGTGGTCATCGAAGTCGGCTGAAATAGGACGATTGACCAGTGGCGGTCCGGCAATATGTTCGATTTCGTAACCGTCCGGCAACGTAAAGACGTGTCCATTAAGACGAGTTTCGCCACAGTGTCCTCGCGGTGCGCCAGCGGCTAGACACAAAATAAATGTCACTGTTGTGAGCTGCCAGCCTGAGTAACGCGTCTCGATAGCAGATCTGGTCATGAGGGCGGTTCCTGCGAAGGGGCGGTGCCAAGCGGGCGTAGTCTAACATTCCCGGAAATTGGCTGCCAACGTGCTTGAACGTTGCGTTATCTATTCGGGTTTTGCATAGAACGCAACTTTGTCTGGATCCAATTCAATTCCATGCCCTGGACGCTGTGGTGCCCAGGCACACCCCTGCTCTACCCTGATAGGTTCGACTGCCAGTTCATTCCAGATCAGATCCGAGTATTCGAGATACAGGCACTCGGGAAGACTGGCTGCCAGGTGGACTCCGAGTTCCAGTAGCGTGTTACCTAGTGAGACAGGAACGCCATATTCGCCCGCGAGCATGGCTGCAAAGCGACCTTCGTGGATCGAATTATGGATGTTCAGGACATCGACTGCACCGGAGACCAGCAGTTGTCGCTTACCCGAAATATTCAGGTATTCACCAGTATTGATGCGGGTTGATTCGAGTTCGCTGCAAAGCTTCGCATAGCCGGCGTAGTCTTCACGAGTGATTGGATCCTCGATCCAAAAGATTTCGTGCCCTGCGTTACGGTATGCCTGTAGACGCTGAAGTGTCTCCTTCACTGACCAGGCTTCATTAGCGTCGACCATCAAATGGATGTCGTGTCCCACTACGTCGCGTACCAATTGAAGTCGTTTCAAGTCCCAGGATAGATCCGGATGACCGACTTTGATCTTGAACGCCGAAAATCCGTACTTATTCATCTGCTCCAATTTGGTTCGAAAGTCGTCGTCGTTGAGGTGAAAATCAAGCGTGCTACCGTAGGCCTTGACTTGAGGATCCGTGCCTCCCAGTAACTGGAAAAGCGGGACTTGGGCTTGTTTGCTTGCCAGATCCCAAAGCGCGGTTTCGATGGGGGGCGCGCGAAATCCGCAGCCGACATTGCCACCACGTGGGCGTTGAATTTTCATTGCCAGGTTCAGTGGATCCGCCTGGGCTAAAGAGGGCCAAAGTGCATATTCAAACTGCTCGCGAAGACTTGGCAGGCGAGCGGTTGGTAGTCCTTGCTGGCAATCAAATCCGACACCTTTGATTCCGTCATCGCAAACAAGCTCGATCGCGGTAATCCAGTGATCCGTAAAATGAACTTGTGAGTCTCCGATCGGTTCGCGAAGCGGCAGATGGAGGCGATGTATTTGATAGTCTGTGATTTTCATTACCAATCCTGTGGTACCTGTCTGTC
>PBOG01000128.1 GCA_002724245.1 Planctomycetaceae bacterium | reverse complement strand
GCCGAGCTGAAGGACGGCGCCACCGCGTGACACTGACCGCCTCATTTTACCTCGGGGTTCACGAGGTTACCCAAGAACAATATGTTCGGGTGATGAAACAGAATCCCAGTGAATTTGCGCGTGATGGAGGCTAGGGAGCACGTGTCATGGAGCAAGCGACTGAGCATTGTTTCGTCGATTCGGCCAATTGGAATCACAGGCTGTCCAGTTTTGCTGGCGTTTGTCAGAGTTGCCCGAGGAGCGTCAGGCGTGTCGATGATAAGATGGCGTGCGCAGCGGTAACGCCAGAAGGCGTTCCGGGCAGATTTCTGTTTAACGTTTCGCACGTTGCTGGAGTCGTTCGGCGACACCGGGAATAATACGGGCAGCGTTTTCGCTGTAGATTTTGCGTGCTACCGCGTCGGGCAAGCCGATTCCATAAATTCGCCAGAACCCTTGAGGAGGAAATGGTTTTTCCGAGTAGGGGAAGTACTCGTCGAACGTTTCCAGGAAACGCCAATACAAAGAAACCCTGGTTTCGGGCCAGGGGCCGTCTGTGCCGAACAGAATGCGGTCCGCATACGCGATGAAGAATTTACGTGCCGTGTAGGGTTGTCGGCCAAGCTCGCCAATTCGGGAGGCAATCTCTACATAGAGATTGGGGTACGACTCCAGCCAGTGTGCGACGGTTGCCAGGTCCTCGGCGTTGTTGGCCATGTGCGCGCCAATGAACTTCGTTTGCGGATGCCTGGCGATCACTCGATTTCGTGCCGCGAGCAGTTCTTCACGACTGGGAAATTTGTCCGAGGGAAAACTCCAGTCGGGGTGACGGTGTAGTTCTTCCCACCGTTCGTTGGTTTCATCGATCGGATGAAAGAACGCGGCCGGATCAGCGACATGGAGGAGAACGGGAAGTCCCAGTTCGCCACAGGCTTTCCAGATGGGGTCCCAACGCAAATCATCGATTGCAATCAGTGACCCATCCGGGTTGCGATAGCCAAGGCCAAATTGCTTGAAAAGTTTGAGGCCGCTGGCGCCCTGTTTGTGGGCTTGCGCCAGTTGTTGCGCGACGCGACGTGCAAAGTCGGGCCGTTGGCAATCCCAGGTTGCCGGGTCTTCCTTACTGCCAGTTCCTTGGAAATCGATGTTAACGAAGATGACGAAACGATCGCGATATTGTTGCCAGAGTTCGGCGCGATGTTCCGCAAAATCTTCACCGAGTTTTCCATCGAGGCTAGCGCAAACTGCAATGTTGTGTCGATCCATCATTTCGACGTAAGCCGCCAGGCCGTCTCGTAAGTTGCGACGCTTGTAACGGAAGTGGGTATGGACATCCACAACCGGGAAACGCGCTCGGGTTAGATGGTGGGCGGAGACTTTTAGCGTGGGCCGCGGGCGAAAATATTTCAACAGCAGGTCGCGACCGGATCGTCCGTCGAGCGGGGGTTCTTCCGCATCGTTGCTGCTCCCGGTCAACGCGACCAGCAGGCACAACAGTAGCGGTAATCGGTGGCTCGCCACTGTGGGCCTGCTCCGGAGCAATTCCCTCTCGCTGTACCGAGCAAGACAGTTCACTGCTCGAGGAGCGGTTCGTGCATTCCTGCCCTGGGCATTGTCTGTGGTTTGACTAAGGGGCAGGCTGGTCGCCGGTTGCCGTGTCGAGTGCATGCGTGGGTCCTGGTATCAGTGGTTCAGTGATGCGAGGCGGCTTTTCACCTGGGTCTTGTTGAGGGCTGGTTGCCGGGGGCCAGATCTCACGCGCCAACCAACCCAAAGTCATACCGACACAAATGACCCAAAACCGGGTGCTAGGTTTACGAAAAGAACGGGAATACAGTCGGCGGATGGGCACAGTGCGGGATTCCTGATTGGCACGCAATGGTAAAGAAAGTGAAAGGAGGGCTGGGGCACCTGCTGGTCTTCAATTCTCGGCCGGCCTGAGGTTTGCAACGCTATTCAATTTGACCGTTAGGACCCACATAGGCGGCAAGTTCTGTCGCCACCAGCAGAGCCATCGCTCCACCACGGTTGTCGCGGCCCAGGATCGCTGGTCGGTCATAGTAGGCTCGCAGGTTGGGCTGTTTTCCCGTTCCCGTGCAGACATCGACAAGATGCCCTGCGGGCCCGATCCGCGTGCGAATCGCGTACCACGCTCGTTTGATGTGAGGGGCGTAACGATCTGCGTCCAGCCAGCCGGACCGTACGCCGCGGATCATCGCGAAGGTGATCATGCAGGTAGACGTGAATTCGCGATAACTCTCTGGCCGATCGATGACTTGATGCCAGCACCCCGTGTAATCCTGGTGACCTGCTAGCGCCGTGAGATGGTCTCGGAATGCTGTTAAAAGTTGTTTGCGATCCGGGTGGCTTGCTGGCAGTGCCGTCAAGCACATGGCAACACCGATGGCAGGGAAGCCATTTCCTCGTCCCCAGGCTGCCGTATCGAGTGGTGAGTGGCGATAAAGTCCATCTTCGCGCAGATCCAAGCGTTTCATGAATTTCAGGTGCTGGATACAGGCGGCGTAGTAACGCGCATCACCAGTAAGCTGACCGACACGAGCGAGAATAGGACCGCCCATAAAAACAGCGTCGCTCATTTCGACGTGGTAGGGCATCTCCGGACGGAGATGCCCTTGCCCATCAAAAGCCAGATCTGCCGCATTCCTAGCCAGTTCGACATAACGCTGCCTGGATGCGCCACGCGTTCTGTCCGCTAGTTCACAGAAAACCAGGTGTCCGGAAAGCCCGCTACCGGATTTGGGCGCGGTTGCAGTCTCGCCCCGGAAGTAAGGGCCGACAATCTTTTCTACTCGAGACAACTGCGCGCTATCGTCAGTCAGCTGTCCGAGACGGAGTCGACCAATCAGCGCGACCGCAGGAATGTAGACGACATTGTTCAGATCGTGGCCATAGTGCCCACTCAGTTCTTTAGCAACCGTCAACGGGCCGCGTTTCAACCGACGTTGCAACTCGATCCGCGCGGCCGAAACCTTGCCTTGATAACGCGCGATCACCGCAGCAAAGAGTCTCAAACGTTGTTCCGGGGAAACAGATTTTCCAGTGCGCAGGACTCCGGAGGGGATCGTTCCCGTGTTGGCGGCGCTGGCAGTCGCAAGTTGGCGTACCAGGGAGTCGTTGGGATCGTCTCGCGGAATCGCCCAGGCGTCCGAGCCGGTTTGCTCGAAAGAGCTTCCTTCCTGCGGTGCTGCGCGGACTTCCAGCACTAGGTCGGGGGCATGCATGCCAATCCACCGCCAGAGATAGGAACGTTCAGGGTTAGTCGGAGAGTGGTACGCAGATTTCGGAGACGGTGGGTAACCACGAGAGGGGTCACCACCGACCCCGTTGCGGGGCCCCAGGTTCTCTGCGAGTCCGTCTATGTTGACGCAGGGAACGACCGAGATTGCGCAGTCAGACCGCAGTCCAGCAGCTGCAGCGGACTGGGTCAACCAATTCGCTAATTCCAAGGTCGCGTGCACGGAGTCGCGGGAGCCATCCAGGCCACTGACGAGCAATAACCGTAAACGGGGATCTGTGTGGATTGCCGCCGTGGGATCGACGAAGCACGGAATCGGAGTTGCCTTCCGTGTGACACCTAGTGAGGAAAGAACCAGGTTGTGGGGACGCGACTGGTTAACCTGGTTGGCCCAGGAGGAGGCGCCATAGGTAAGTGCGGTGGCGTTGAGTGCCAGATAGCACGCTGCCAGACCAAGAGCCATGAGGAAAGGGCTTTGGCGTCGGGTCATGGGATTGTGTCGGGTTTGTAATCGTCCGCAGGTAGTGACGGCCCATTGCGTGGCGGCGGCCTGCGGCCACGTGGGGCATCTCACCCGCAACGACCGGGTTTCGACCTGGTAAAAGAAGGAGCAACATGCGATCGGACCTTAGTATGGCATTCCCGGCGAGGACTTCAATACACCGAGATAGGCTGGCTAGATCGGCTTTGCAGGGATGCTTTGACGGGCGCATGCCGTGACTCAAAGAATACCGGTGGCAGATCTCATTTGGCGGACCGCAGAGTTCCCAGAAAAAGAACAAGCGGCGAGGTTGTCAAAACCCCGCCGCTTGCGAGCCAATCGCTCCCGATCGTGGGTTCCTAGGGAACCACAAATACTCCGCCGGTGTAGACTCCGCCTGCGGTCAGTGCGCCGCGCAAGCTTAAGGGCAACGGTGGTACTAACCAGGGAGAGGCGTTGCCAGGACGTTCGTACCCGAGCGCATACTGGCACTCGTGTGGAGGGTGAATCCCCATCTTGTATGGTGCCATTGCCAGATTTACGAAGAAGTGGGCACCCGAGACGAGTGGTTGCAATACGGGGCCCGCCGTGTGTCCATGCCGCTCCAATTCCGGGTCATCAAAATACAGAGGCTTGTGGCCGGTTGATGATGCACGCCAGGTAAACCTTGAGGAGGTCCATGATCTTTCAGGCTTTGTGGAGCTGATTTGACACTCCACTGGAATCCCCCACAATGCCCCGAAATACGTCAGATCTTCCAACGCTAGTGAGGCAACGGGAATCCGTACCGTCTGACCTTGTTCCGTTTGCACTGCGATTTGACCGTGTTTGAAATCGATGATCTTGCCTGTTGCTACGGTTTGACCACTGCGGTTTCGCCACGATCGCGATTCGACGTTTTCCAGTTGCTGTGCTCTTTCGGTCTCATTGAGCATCGCGGTCAAATCGCTGCCGCGTCCGAACAATGGCGTGATGTCCAGCCCGATGTTGGAAATTGGGTTTTGTCCGTAACGACGGTTGGTTTTATCACAGTCCTGTTGGTATTTTGCGAGCAGTTGGGCAGGAGAAGGCATTGGTTGCGGGAGCACGGCCTGTGCTGGAACCAGATGCCCGGCCACTCTGGAAGTGCTTGTCAGTACGGTTCGCCTTGGCACCGTGGCCTGGCCTGAGTCATTGAAAGGATCGACGTATGGATCGGTGAGTTGGCCAGGTTCCGGTGGTTCGCCCAATTGTTGTGGGGGCGGTGTGGTCTGATGAGAAGAGGTGGGTGATCTGTTCTCGGGCCAAGTCGCAGCGGGCCTTATCTCGCTTTGGGTTTTTTTGCGTCGTTTCCAGGAAATCGCGGTCCCCTTTTTGGGTGTGGAGGACTGCGTGACGCGCCGAGTCGTCACCTTGCGTTGCGTCTGTCGGTCCCGTGACGCGGCAGTTTTCCAGCGTAGCTGTGAATGTTTGGGGGGCGTGCCTGCTCGTGTACCCGTCGTCTTCGCACCCGCTGCTGTGCCTGCTGGGTCTGGTACGGTTGGGGTAGCGATAAAATTGGCCGGACCGGAGAGCGTCAGAGAGGTGGCCTCGTCTGTTTGTCGGTCGGTGGCGGCCGGGGTTCTCGCGGAGGCTGAAGGCGGTTGCCCAGGCTGCGGCTCATCTGCCGCTGTGGCGCTGACGGCAAAGATTGCCATCAACAAGATTGCCATTAACAAGATAGTGCCTGGGGCTCGGCCAGCGGCACCAGTTAACGGCTTATTTATCCTCGCCGAGATTTGACTCAGGGCTGTAATTGGGCGACTCTTGCGTGATTGCGATGTCATGCGGGTGGCTTTCACGGACGCTGGCTGCGGAAATTTGAATGAACTCCGCGTCCGCGCGTAATGCGTCGACTGTCCGAGTACCGCAATAGCCCATTCCGGCACGTAAACCACCCACCAATTGGTACAAAAAGTCACTCAACGCTCCCTTAAAGGGTACTCGGCCCTCAACTCCTTCCGGAACGAGTTTGCCTCGAGTTGCGACCGTGCTCTGTCGATAACGTTCGCGCGAACCTTGGACCATTGCGCCCAGGGATCCCATTCCGCGGTAGACTTTAAAAGTCCGCCCCTGGTAGAGAATGGTACGCCCTGGACTTTCGTCCAATCCTGCGAACAGCCCACCGATCATCACACAGTGTGCACCTGCGGCAATGGCCTTTGTAATATCTCCTGAAAAACGGATCCCCCCATCCGCAATAATTGTTGTCTCGTTATTTGATGCAATTTCAGCGGCGTGCTGGATGGCAGTGATTTGCGGAACACCAACGCCGGAAATAACACGTGTTGTACATATGGAACCGGGGCCGATGCCGACCTTAACGGCATCCGCACCGGCATCGATTAAGTCCTTGCAGCCTTGTGCCGTGGCAATGTTTCCAGCAACGACATCAATATCCCACTGCTGTTTGATTTTCTTGACGGTTTCGATGACGTTCGACGAATGACCATGGGCGCTGTCCACGACCAGAAGGTCTACATCATTCTTGATCAGGCTCTCAGCCCTCTCAAAATCGAAGACACCTACCGCTGCCCCCACCCGCAGCCGCCCTCCGCCATCTTTGCTGGCATGGGGAAACCGCTTCATCATGTCGATGTCTTTGATCGTAATCAGGCCGGTCAGTCTGTATCCTTCGTCAACCAGCAGAAGTTTCTCCACCTTTTTAGCCGTTAAAATTCGCTCAGCTTGCTCAAGCGTTAAAGTCCCCGTAGCCGTCACCAGGTTCTCTTTTGTCATAACTTCTGATATAGGCACGTCTTCGCGTTCCAGGAAACGCAGGTCACGACGGGTCAGAATGCCAACCAGCCGTCCTTCCGAATCAATAATTGGAACTCCCGAGACGTTGTGTTGCTCCATGACTTCCTGGGCTTTGCCTACTGAAGCGTCCGGAGGGAGCGTGATTGGATCGAAAATAATGCCGTTTGCGCTTCGCTTGACCTTGTAGACCTCTTCCGTCTGGTTTTCGACGGACATGTTCTTGTGAATGACGCCTAAACCACCCTCTTTTGCCAGCGCGATCGCCATAGCGTGTTCGGTAACCGTGTCCATCGGTGAACTGAGTAGCGGGATATTGAGGGAAATCCGCCTGGTCAGCTTGGTTGAAACGTCGACCTCGGAGGGGACGACATCGCTGTAACGAGGCTGGAGGAGCACGTCATCGAACGTAACGCCCGTAGCGCCTAGTTTGGCACCCATGAAATCCTCCATTCCAGCAAAAAGAAGCCTGTCGTTGGTTTCCGTATAATCGTTTCGTTGTTGAATCACGGATTATGGCGATCTTCTGCTGGTCTGACAACGTACCGGTAGCCGGCCAGATTCAGCAGGCAGGCAAGAAACTGGTTTTCTGTGATTTGTAAGGCAACCAGATCGGCTCGACACTGCGATACTGGCGGTGCGCGTTTCGGCGACCAGGCTCCGTACGGGTTTGCCAGACGCACGGAGGTGCAGTTTGGGCGCGTGCCTGATGGTCAGCTGGGATGCTCAGAGACGAGGTGTTTTTCGCACTGCATTCTGAATTCTGATTGTCCGGACGCAACTAGAAGGGGACCTGTTGGGTCGGGAAACGGAGAAGTAACCAGCGGTGTTCGTAATCTCGCAAGTGTTGCCAGCCTGCG
>PBOG01000006.1 GCA_002724245.1 Planctomycetaceae bacterium | reverse complement strand
TTCGACTGGGGCAACAAGTGGGAGCTGAAGCCGGGCGTGGTGCGGGCGTTTTTAACTCAAGGCATCTCGGTGGCTTCTTGCAACTACCGCCTCATCCACTCCGGCCCGTTGCCGCAGCCGATCCATGACGGCGCGCGTGCGCTGCAATTCCTGCGAGCGAATGCGGCCAAGTTCAAGATCGATCCCGAACGTGTGGCTGTCGGCGGCTTCTCGGCAGGCGGCCTGATGGCGCTCTGGCTGGCCACGCATGACGACCTCGCCAAACCCGGCAGTGACGACCCGGTTGCCAGACAATCCACNCGCGTCGTTTGCGCCGCCGTTTGNGATGCCCCCACCAACCTTCATGCCGCAGAGGTGTACGGCTGGTTTGANGTGAANACACTTGTGGAATTTCCGAGCACGAAGAAGTGCTTCGACATCAAGTCCATCGAAGAGTNGGACGACCCCCGCGTGGTCGGTCTCGCGCGCGAATCCTCGCCCATCCACCATGTCAGCCGCGATGACGCCCCTGTATACATGAGCTACCGTCGCCCGATGCTGACCGTGAGCGAGTGGACCGGCCCGTTTACCTGGGTGCACCACCCAATGTTCGGTGTGAAGATGCNNGAGACTCTAAAAGCTGCCGGCATCGAGTGCGCGCTACACTACCGTGGCAGCACGCCGCCCAAAAAGTACGCCGATGGTGTTGATTTCGTCGCACAAAAGCTGGGCGTGAAATAGGCCCGTTGCCAAGACAGCCATCGCCCGCTATCTTCCCGCGCATGTCCGGTGAATCAATTCACGTCCTTGCCGTTATTGGCAGCCTGCACCAGAAGTCTGTCACCCGCGTTGCCGTCCAGCACGCAGCAGACAAACTTGAGGCACTAGGCTGCACCGTGGATATTCTGGACCTCGCCAACGAGTCACTGCCACTGGTCAACACCGACACCACTTTCACCGCCGACTACTACGCACCGTTGAAGGAGCGCGTGGTCCGGGCTGACGCTTACGTGCTGGGCACCCCCGACTACCACGGCAGTATGAGCGGCGCGCTAAAGAATTTCCTCGACCATTTCTGGAAGGAGTTCACCGGCAAACTCATGGCACCCATCGTTGCCAGCCACGAGAAGGGCCTCACCGCGCACGATCAAATCCGCACCGCCGCCCGCCAATGCTACTGCTGGTCGCTACCCTACGCCGTCTCCTTCCACGAAAAGGAGGACATTGCCGACAACGAGGTATCCAGTGACTATTTAAAAGGCCGCCTCGAGATGCTGGCACATGATGTGCAAGCCTACGGCCAGCTTCTCGCCAACCAACGCACAACCGACCTCGCCGGCAAAACTCCCGGCTTCATGGCCGCNNTGCGNAAGTAAAGGTTGAGGGGAATTAGTTGCTGCGTTCCGCCCGCAANAGACGTTCAAANCCCCACCTCNTCNNCNTCTCGNTCANAATNACNCGATAGGAACAGTCGGCACCGAATCCCCACCTTTANANTANNTNTGAAAGNGCNNCCANGCAGGACNCCATTAANAACAGCACGNACNAAATCACTATCACGATCCACNCCCCAGTGTAAGACTCCTTGNCCTTGCCCGTGCCATGTCCTGCTCTGCCTCTCACTTGGGGTCGCACAAAAACCGGCTTGTTCAGCCTGCCCCCAGCTTCGGAGTACCCGCAGACCCAGCACCGCAGCTGCCCATCCCACTCCCGCATCGGCCCATGCCCACTCGGGCAATGCCCACTCGGGCAATGCCCACTCGGGCACCAAGCAACGCCCTTCACCTCAAGCCGCTCCCGGATCAACAGCGCAATAAGCTCGCATCCTTTCGCCGAATCCGCATACGCAGGGTCGTCCTTCCAAATATTATTCTCAGCCTCGTCCAGTGCCGTGTTGCAATAGATCTCATCTTGTAACGTCAAGTCCGCTCCATTCTCCACAAGACGTTTCGCCACCTCAAAATTTCCCAGACTTGCAGACCTCATCAGTGGTGTTTTGCCCAATTCATCACGGGCATCCACGAGTGCTCCTGCGTCAATCAATACCTTGCATACACCAGCGTCCAAACACGCGTGTAAAGGCGTTCCCCCCATGTCATCCCGCACATTCGGTGATAACCCCATTTCCAATAACAAATTCGCCACCTTATGATTATATACCCCATGCAGTAACGACCCATCTTGATCTTGGGTATGGATGTCCAAGTTTCGGTTTTGGATATATGTGCGTGCCTCCTCGGCATTCGAAAAATTGCGAATTTCAATAAATTCAACCTCCGTTAGTGCCACCAAGGTCTCATCCAAAACCGGCGGCTCCAGAATTTCTTCCAGCACTGGCGGTTCCTTGAACTCATCCAAGACCGGCGGCTCCGGAATTTCCTCCAGAACAGGCGGCTCCCGCCGCTCCACCTCCGGCAATTCAAGTTCCTCGACAGGCACCTGAACCTGCTCACGCGTCCCATGCAGCCCCAAGATCTCCTGCCTCGCCGCCGGATGCCCCATCCGCCGCGCCATCCCAAACCAAGTCTCCGCTTCTTTGTCGTTCTTCTCCACCCCCGTCCCGTCACGAAACATCACCCCCAACTCAAACAAAGCCTCCTTATCCAGACCATAAACCCCCCGCTGGACAAGCTCTGCATACCGACTCATGCGAACAGGCTAAGCCAGCATGCGTTGAGCCGCTACCAAAATCTCCTGTTTATCAATTTTGAATACTGCTGAAGAAATNAGGAGATAAATGGAATCACTAATACCCCATGCCACCAAGCANATGAATGAATATGAGTTTTGAAAATCCCCGCGCGAACTCTTTGCCCCGACTCGCTCAGTCTCAGCAGAAAGTCACTGCGTACGGCCAACTTAAGCGCCGGCGGGCTGTTCGTCCTGGGGGACAGCCGCGGGCTCGGACTGCGCGTGGGATTGCGCGACGGCCTCCACAACAGTCTCCTCCGCGTAGGGCGGCAATTGTTTCTCCACCGGCACGCGGGCAAGGCGAGCGAAATCAGGCAATCCATCGACCTTGGGCAAGTGCAGGTCGCCTTGGATTAGCGGCTTGGCGTAGGCGATGAATTTCTCGTTGGGCAAAAATCCATCCTCACTAATCCAGTCGCGGGGAATCATGCGTTCCTGATTGGCAATATCGCTNAGCGGTTGCAGTCCGGTGGTCCACTCGTAGGGATCATCGCTTTTACGGACCAGCTTGACCATGAACCCACTTTGGCCTTGGACAGCAGCACGAACGGCCGCCTCGCCACAGGCCGCAGCCTCCTCCACGTCGGTTTCGCTGGCAGCATGGGCGGCGGCGCGCTGAGCGTAACCAAGCTTCACAGTGCGGGTCTTTAAACCAAGCTTGGACTGCACAATCTCGGCAATGCTCTCGGCAGCGCCGGATAGCACGGGGTGGCCAAAGGCATCTAGGTTGGTCTTGTCTGCGCCAATCTCCTCGCCGTTGGCATCCTTCAAGCCCTCGCCGACAACCACAACACAATACTTCAGCGAACCAATCAACTGACGCACACGGCTCAAAAATGCCTCCTCATCAAACGGCAACTCTGGCAGCAGTATGACATGAGGCGGGTCGTTGGGGGCGCGCTTGGCAAGGATCGTGCCGGCGGCAATCCAGCCCGCGGCACGGCCCATTACCTCCACAATGCAGCAAGCACCGTCATCAGTCGCCATGCTGCCCACATCGCAGCCAATCTCCATCACCGTCGTCGCGTTGTAACGGATCACACTGCCGTAACCGGGACAGTGATCAGTGTGGGGCAGATCATTATCAATCGTCTTGGGCACACCAATAACCCGCAGGTCATAGCCGCGCCGCTGAGCCTCCTGATTCACCTTGTCTGCGGTATCCTGCGAGTCATTGCCGCCGGCGTAAAAAAAATAGCGGATATTATGCGCCTGAAAAACATCCAGCACACGCCCGATATCCGCCGCAGCCTGTTCCGGCTTGTTTTTGAAATCGATCTTATACCGGCACGTGCCCAACGCGGCGGCCGGCGTATGCTTAAGCCGCTGGATCGCCTTGGTGTTCTCCTCGCCGATATCGATCAACTCCTCGCGCAGGATGCCGTAGATGCCATTCATCCCGCCGTAAATCTCCTCAATACACTCGTGACGCCCGGCCTCTTGGACCACGCCAGCCACGCTGGAATTGATCACCGCAGTCGGGCCGCCCGACTGCGCCACAAGCAAATTGCCAATTAATTCAGCCATGATATTCCGGTGGGAAAGAGCCGCAAACCCTGCCAACCCAACCCCAAAATGTCAAAGCGAAAGGCTAAATCAAACCGCGCTTGTGTGGGGCAGCAGAACCTGCATTTGCCTTTGGCTGGGAAATTTCCACACCCTCACGAAAAATCCAATACCACCATGCAGATGCGATGGCTGCCTTGAATAATGAAGCAGGATGGCCCCCTGCAAATAACTCTTCCTATCTCACTCGGAGACCTTGACCTTCACAACAAAAGCATCAGCATTGCCTGTATTGGATAAAGAATGAGCTCCAAATGTCGCAGGCGTGCTCTTGAAGTAACCGCCAGTATAAACATTACCATCAGTATCAGCAGCAACCACAAATGGGAAATCCTGCGCTGTGCCACCTCCTTTTACTGCCCATTTCACGTTCCCGGATGAATCAAATGCAATTAAAGCAACATCATCACCGCCAGCACTGGTCACGCTCTTGGAGCCAAATGTTGCTGTGTTTTGAAATCTGGAACTCATGATGACATGGCCTGATGAGTCCATTGCCATCCTGCTAACCGGATCGGAGTTATCTATTCCTGTGCCACCTCCTTTAACGGCCCATTGAACATTCCCACTGGAATTATATTTTATCAGCATCACATCAGCTGCACCGCTTGCGGTTAATGTGCCTCCTCCAATTGTGACCGAACCCGCAAACCACCCACCAGCATAAACATTACCATCAGAATCAATAACAGCAGCGTTAATAATATCCCTGCCGCTTGCTCCCACTTGTTTAACCCATTGCATCGTTCCCGTGCTGTTGTATTTGGCTATAAATGCATCATCGTCACCGGCCACCTTATTGCCGGCCCGTTCCCTTTAGATTCCTTCGATGGCTTGGCCACGGGCTGCTGGCGAGACCTGTGCTGCTGTTACCCTTGATGGCATAAACCTTTCCATCAACGGAACCGAAATAAACAACCCCATTTGACCCAATTGTGGCGGGCATACTGATTCCTCCGGCTGTTGTGAAATCCCATAACTTCGCACCCGTAGCCCCGTTAACCGCATAGAATTTTTTGGACCCACCTGGATCCTCGCCAATATATATTGTGCCATCTGACCCAATAACCGGCGGGGCATTGACATATGACGTCATAGGGAAGTTCCAGAGTTCTGCACCGGTGGCACCATTGACGGCATATAACTTGTTCGCAGCAAGAGTTGAAGTGTTTGCCGTAGCGAAATAAATCGTTCCGTCAGTCCCAATGACCGGACTGCCCCTCAACCATGCGCCCGCGTTGAAAGCCCAATTTTCCGCTCCAGTGGTGCCATTCAGTGAATATAATTTCCCTGAATCTGATCCAACATATACGGTGCCATCCGAAGCAATTGCGGGTGTATTGGCCCCTCTCACGTGCCCGGTCGTATTATATGACCAAACTTCTGTGCCGGTGGCTCCATTAACGGCATAGACCTTGTTGTCATTGCAACCGAAGTAGACATAACCGTTTGTACCTATGGAAATACCACCATGGAGTTCTCCGCCTGCTTGGAATTCCCAGATTTGTGCGCCGGTAGAGCCATTTATTGCGTACACTTTGTTTACTCCATTGCTTGCGCCTGCATAAACAGTACCATCCGCGGCGATGGCGGGCGAAGTTTGAACCCATGCGCCAGCATTGAATGCCCAATTCTCTGCACCCGTTAGGGCGTTCAAGGAATAGAGTTTGCCGGAACCGCTGCCAACATAGACCGCGCCATTTGAGCCTACTGCCGGCGTTCCTTTAACCCCTCCATCACCCGGGAAATCCCAGACCTTGGTGCCCGTAGCCGGATTCAAGGCATACAGTTTCCCGTCATTACTCACGATAAAAAGATATCCATTGTCTCCAATCGAGGGGCCGGAATTAAGCCAGCTACCGGTGGTGTAGGTCCAAAGCAGTGACCCGACAGGCGCTTCCTGACGATGCAATTCTGAAATTTCAGTTGCACCCAAGGCACGGTTATAGACCCGGACATCGTCAAGATCGCCCTGTACATTATTTACAGGAACAGTACCCGCCCATTGGGACAATCCGGCTCCCACCATGAGTCCATTCCAACTGTAACCCTCTCTCGGATCCATATTAACGTTCTTTTGCGCGACTTGCTGGCCATTCACGTACAAACGGACATCATTTCCTTCATGGGTAGCCACCAGATGCACCCATTCATTGACCACAAGGTTGATTGGATTGGGACTAACCACACCGTCGCTATTCGGATTCGCCAATCTCGTTACCTGGTAGACAAGCTGGCGTTGGTTGTTGATCGAAAGATTCCATCCATGAGAGACAAAGCCGTACTTCCTTTTGTTGACCAAATCCATCTGAGAATTCGTAATCTGGTCTGGGGCATACCAGACTGAGACGGTTTTGATTGGCCCCATAGCTTTCGTGTTAGCCCCGCCCTCAATATGATACCCGTTGGGAAATCCGGGCAGAGGGCCAATTTGGGTGAATCGCTGGGCACCGTTCGCGGTGCCATGACGATCTGGTACGGATGGTGAACCGGAAACAGTTGCGTGGCGGCCATTGCCGCTTTCATCATTGGCGTTGCCGTTGAAGGGATAGTGGACGAGAAGCCCATCATTGAGTGATGGTTTTTCCGCATCGTATAAGCCGGACACCTCAGCAGTTGATAGGGCACGGTTGTAAATGCGTACGTCGTCGATTGACCCCGGGAAATGTTCATTCAAATTGTTGCTGGCAGTTTGTCCGATCCTGAAATCACCAAAGTTGGTGTTCAATGTCAAAGGCTGCGTGATCTTAAGCACTCCATCGACGTATAATTTGGCCGTACCTGAGCTATGAATGAAAACTGCATGGTGCCATTGGTTATCATTGTAAGTGTCAGGTGTGGCCCAGAGGGAGCCCCATATCCCAAAGAAAAGAACTCCGGTTTGTTGCATCCCCAAACCAAGACACTGGTTTGTGCTTCCGTTGGTTCCCATTGCAAGGATGCAGGCATTTTTACCAGTGGCCTGACTCCATGGAGTCTTGAACCAGACCGACCAGGTGCGGTCGCTGTTGCCCGCAGGAAGCCCAGTCGTGCTTTGTGCGTGAATCTGGTCATCCACCCCATCGAAGCTATAGGCCTTGTTTGCTGTCCCTTTACGATCGGCTACCAAGGTTGCGCCATTGACCGCACCGTTGTTGCCATTCCCACTTTCATCATTGGCGTTGCCATTGAAGGGGTAGTAGGCG